>CALCWL010000195.1 GCA_937906285.1 uncultured Rhodanobacter sp.
CATCTCGGGACGGCGCAGGTCGAGGTAGCGGTAGGTCATCCGCATGTCCTCGTTGGGGTTCTCGTGCAGCGCGAATGGCAGGTCCCTGGCCGCGTTGAGGATCTCCACGGTGTCGGCGAGCAGCTCGACTGTGCCGGTCTTGAGCTTGTCGTTCGCGGCCAGGCGACGGCGCAGCGTGCCGGTAACGCGCAGGCAGTACTCGTTGCCGATCTCGCCGGCGATGGCGAAGGCCGCGGTGTTGTCGCGCTCGATCACCACCTGCGCCACGCCCTCGTGATCACGCAGGTCGACGAAAGCCACGTGCGCCTGCAGGCGGATCGTGTTGACCCAGCCGCAGAGGGTGACGGTCTGGTCGATCAGGGCCTCATTGACGAGACCGCAGTAATGCGTGCGCATGCGCTGGAAACTCCGGGCCGGCTGGCGGCATGAACGGGGGAAAAGACCCGGAATCTTAGCATCGACCGCACTTTGACGAAGGGAAAACCGTAGCAGCCAGAGCCGCCGCGTGCGCCGCGCCGGCGGGCTCAATCGGCCGTGGCGGCAGCCTTGGCGGTCGCATCGGGCTTGGCGACGGCCGGCTCCGGCGATGCCGCGGACTTGCCTTCCGCGTTCGCCGCGGCAGTGCCGGCGAGGTTGTGCTTCTTCTCGCCATCCTTCTTGAAATCGGTCTCGTACCAGCCGCTGCCCGCCAGACGGAACGCCGGCGCACTGACCAGACGGTGCAGTTTGGCCGCCGCGCAGGCGGGGCAGACGGTGGGATCGGCTTCGGACAATTTCTGCAGGCGATCGAAACGATGGCCGCAACCGCTGCATTCAAATTCGTAGATGGGCATGGTGGTTCCTGGACCCCGGACCACGGTGGAGCGGGGCGAGTCGCAATATCGGGTGGGCCGGCGCCGATTTCAACGCGGGCGGCGCGACCGGGCCGCGGGGCCGGCACGCACAGGGCGTCATCTCAGCGGCGCCGCCGGGTGGTCGCCAGATCCGCGGGCGGCGGCGGTTCCCGGCGGCCGCGGGAGGGGCGACGACCTGGCCGGCGGAATACCGCGGACAGGGTTTCACGGCCGGCGCCTACACGTCCACGGCGCGCCACGCTTGAACAGGGAGCCGAAAAACGGCCACTATGGCCTGCGCCGCACGCGGTGCAGCCGGGTGGGCGCCGCCACGGCGTCGGCCACGCCGTCGGCGCCGCGGCTTGCCGGCGCGAGGGCCGGCAATCAGGGGGTTATCAGCGCTCCATCAAGCGGAGGGGACAACGATGAAACGAACACGACGATTTGCCACCGGCACCATGCTGGCGCTTGCCGTGCTGGCGAGTGGCGCCGCCATGGCCCGCGAAGCACCGACCTTGACCGTCGCGGTGGTCGACTTCACCAACAACAGTGACTCCGTCGCCTGGTGGCACGGCGGCGTCGGCTCGCAACTGGCTGACGTGCTCAGCAACGAACTCAGCGCCACCGGCGACTTCAAGGTGATCGAGCGGCAGAAGATCAACGCCGTGCTGGCCGAGCAGGATCTGGCCAGCTCCTACCGCATGCGCCCGGGCAGCAGTCCGCACACCGGCAACATCACCGGTGCGCAGTACCTGATCACCGGCAGCGTCGCCTCGTACACGGAAGACACCTCCAACACCGGCGGCGGCCTCAGCTTCGCCGGCTTCCACGTCGGCGGCGGCCAGGCCAAGGCCTATGTGGCGATCGACCTGCGCGTGATCGACGCGGAAACCTCGGAGGTCGTGTTCTCGCGCACGGTGGAAGGGCGCAGCACCGACAAGGCGATTCGCCTGAGCGGCTACACCCGCGGCGTCGGCGGCGACTTCGGCCACAAGGAGAAGACGCCGGCCAGCAAGGCGGTGCGCGCCGCGCTGATCGAGGCCACCGATTATCTCGACTGCGCCATGGTCAAGCGCGACGGCTGCGAGGCCCGCTACGAGCAGAAGGAACAGAAGCGTCGCCAGGGCGACCGCGATTCGCTGGATCTCGACTGAAGAGGTCGCCGGGTTCTCGATGTCGAAGCCCGGCCGCGCACCACCGGATGCGGATCGGGCACACCGGTGCCCGATCCGCGCGAGCGCAGCCACGCCTGCATCATGTCGCCGTTTGCGTGGCACCGATGGCGCCATGATGCGTTCGCGAGGCGCTCGTGCGGAGGATGGCGCAAGCCCCTCGCAAGTTCCTTCGCCGCGCCGACGGCGCCGCGCTTGACAGGTCATTCTGCAGCAACCTAAGTTCGAGCCCGTCAGGGACGCACGACACCACATCCCCGAGCGAATGCGCGTGCCAGGTCGCAGTCATGGACCCGCCGACTACATGCTCGCCATTGCCCGGGGTTCGCGCATGCAAGCCAAATCATTCCCGATCCGGGGCGGCCTCGCCGCCGCCATCGCCCTCGTCCTGTCCTCGTTTGCCCTCTCCATGCCCGCGCACGCCCAGGACCCCGGCGCCGCGCCGGACAAGCCTGCCGCCAAGGATGTCACCGCACTGCAGGCGGTGGTGGTCACCGGCACCCGCGTGTTCGACCGCACCGAAGCCACCTCGCTGGCGCCGATCGACGTGCTGACGCCGAAGGACCTGGTCGGTACCGGTGCCACCGACCTGGCCACCGCGCTGCGCGTGCTGCTGCCCTCGTTCAACTTTCCGCAGCCCTCGGTGACTGACGCCACCGACGCGATCCAGCCCGCGCAACTGCGCGGGCTCTCGCCGGACCAGACGCTGGTGCTGATCAACGGCAAGCGCCAGCACACCACCGCGATCGTCAACGTCAACGGCTCACTGGGCCGCGGCTCCTCGCCGGTGGACATCAACGCGATCCCGGTCAACGCGATCGAGCGCGTCGAGGTACTGCGCGACGGCGCCGCGGCGCAATACGGTTCGGACGCGATCGCCGGCGTGATCAACATCATCCTCAAGGGTGGCGCGCAACACGGCTCGCTCAGCCTCACCGGCGGCCAGTACAGCAAGGGTGACGGCACCACCTGGCAGGGCGGCGCCGATGGCGGCTTCAAACTCGGCGACAAGGGCTGGGTGCACCTGAGCGCGAACGCCAGCCACCAGGACCCGACCAATCGTGCCGGTGCCGACGTGCGCTACCCGGGTGATCCCAGCTACGGGCAAGTCACCTTCCACTACGGCATCCCGCTGGTGCGGGCCAGGCAGGCGGCGATCAACCTGCAGTACGACTTCACCCCGAACGCGCAGCTCTACGCCTTCAGCCTGTTCAACAAGCGCGACGTCAGCGCCGGCGGCTTCTTCCGTTCGCTGTCGACCTATGCCGGCAGCTACCCCGGCGCGGCGGCGGTCTATCCGGACGGCTATCTGCCGATCGAGAACAGCGCGATCCGCGACGACAGCGAAGTGCTCGGCTTGCGCGGCACGGTGGCCGGCTGGCATTACGACCTCAGCGCCAACACCGGCGGCAACCACTGGAAGCTGCACACCAGCGACACCTACAACTACTCGCTGGACCCGGATTCGCCCACCGGCTTCTACATCGGCACCCTGACCAACCGGCAGGATGTCTACAACGCCGACTTCAGCCGCGACTTCCAGCCCGCCATGCTGCCGAACGGATTGTCCGTGGCCTGGGGCCTGGAATACCGCCGCGAGGAGTTCACCCTCAAGCAGGGCGACGCGGCCTCGTACGCCGGCTCCGGCGCGCAGGTGTTCCCCGGCTACCAGCCCGGCGACGCCGGCTCGCACTCGCGCAAAAGCCGCGCGCTTTACGTGGACCTGGAGAGCGACCTCACCGACAAGCTCTCTGCCGGGCTGGCGGTGCGCCGCGAACATTACAGCGATTTCGGCGGCACCACCTCGGCCAAGTTGTCCGGGCGTTTCGCGTTGACCGACACGCTGGCCCTGCGCGGCACCGTGTCGAACGGTTTCCGCGCGCCGTCGCTGCAGCAGGAGTACTACTCCAGCACCGCGATCAACTTCGTCGCCGACGGCAGCGGCAACCTGATCCCGTACACGATCCGTACCTTCCCGGTCAGCAATCCGGCGGCGCAGGCGCTGGGGGCTCAGGCATTGAAGCCGGAGAAATCGCGCAACTACAGCCTCGGCCTGGTGCTGACCCCTTCCAGCGGCTTGTACACCACACTGGATTTCTACCAGATCGACATCGACCACCGGATCATCCTCAGCGGCAACCTGGTCGGAACGCCCGTGCAGGATTACCTCACCTCGGTGGGCATTCCGTTCGTCAGCGGCGGCCGCTTCTTCACCAACGCGGTCGACACGCGCACGCGCGGCGTCGACCTGGTGGCCACCTGGCCGCTGCAGCTGGAACACTCCGCGCTGAAGTTCACCGGCGGAGTGAACTACAACAAGACCGACATCCGCGCGATCGCGCCGAACCCGCCGCAACTGGGCCTGGTCGGGCTGACCCTGCCGATCATCGACCGCACCGAACAGGGCCGCATCACCAAGGGCGCCCCGCGCACCAAGGCGTTCCTCGCCACCGACTGGAACGTCGGCAACTGGAGCTTCCACAGCCAGCTGACCCGCTACGGCCAGTTCACCGGGCTGGGCAACAACCCGGCCACGGACCAGACCTACGGCGCGCGTTTCGTGCTCGACGCCAATGCGAACTACGCCTGGAACAACTGGACCTTCACCGTGGGCGCCAACGACCTCAACAACGCCTACCCCGAGCGCAGCAGCGCCGCCAACAACTTCCACGGCATCCTGACCTACTCGGGCTCGTCGCCGTTCGGCTTCAGCGGCGCCTACTACTACGGCACGGTGGCCTATCACTGGTGAGTCGATCGGCCGAGGCAAGGCCGACGCACGGCGTCCGCGCTGCAGTCGTCCTCACGAAAGCCGACACCGCAAACCGGCGCGCCGGAAGCAACCGCCGCGCCGGGCTGGCCGGCGGCTACCGGAAGACCAGCTGGCCGCCGGTGGCCGACACGTTGACGGTGTCGCCGCTCTGGAAGCGGCCCTCCAGGATCTGCCGCGCCAGCGGGTTTTCCAGCTGCTGCTGGATCGCCCGCTTCAGCGGCCGCGCGCCGTACACCGGATCGAAGCCGACGTTGCCGAGCAAGGCCAGCGCATCGTCGCCGACGTCCAGCTTCAGCTGCCGCTCGGCCAGGCGCTTTTCCAGGTATTCGAGCTGGATCTTCGCGATCGCGCGGATCTGGCTCTTGTCCAGCGGGCGGAACACCACGATCTCGTCGAGCCGGTTGATGAACTCCGGGCGGAAGTGTGCCTGCACCACGCCGAGCACCGAGGCCTTCATCTGGGTGTACTGCTCTTCCGCGTCGCCGCCGCTTTCCGCCGCATCCTGGATCATCTGCGAGCCGAGGTTCGAGGTCATCACGATGACGGTGTTGCGGAAGTCCACGGTGCGGCCCTGGCCGTCGGTGAGGCGGCCGTCGTCGAGCACCTGCAGCAGGATGTTGAACACGTCCGGGTGCGCCTTCTCGACCTCGTCGAGCAGGATCACGCTGTACGGCCGGCGGCGCACCGCTTCGGTGAGATAACCGCCTTCCTCGTAGCCGACGTAGCCCGGAGGCGCGCCGATCAGCCGCGAGACCGAGTGCTTCTCCATGAACTCGCTCATGTCGATGCGCACCATCGCGTCGGTGGTGTCGAACATGAACTCGGCCAGCGCCTTGCACAGCTCGGTCTTGCCCACGCCGGTGGGGCCCAGGAACAGGAACGAACCGTTCGGCCGGTTCGGATCGGACAGGCCCGCGCGCGAGCGGCGGATCGCATCGGCCACCGCATGCACCGCCTCGTCCTGGCCGACCACGCGCTTGTGCAGCTCGTCTTCCATCTTCAGCAGCTTGTCGCGCTCGCCTTCGAGCATCTTGCTGACCGGGATGCCGGTCCAGCGGCTGACCACCTCGGCGATTTCGTCGGCGGTGACCCTGGTCTGCACCAGTTTGAAATCCTGCGTCTCGGCGGCCTGCGCCGCGGCGAGCTGCTTTTCCAGTTCGGGCAACTTGCCGTACTGGATCTCGCTCATTCGCGCGTAATCCTGTGCACGCCGCGCGGCCTCCAGTTCCTGGTTGGCCTGCTCGATCTGCTCCTTGACCTTGGTCGTGCCCTGCAGCGCGGCCTTCTCCGATTTCCATACCTCGTTGAGATCGGAGAACTCGCGTTCGAGCTTCTCGATATCGGTTTCCAGGTCGGCCAGGCGCTGCTTCGACTCGGCGTCCTTTTCCTTCTTCAGCATCTCGCGCTGGATCTTCAGCTGGATCAGCCGGCGCTCCAGCCGGTCGAGCTCCTCCGGCTTGGAGTCGATCTCCATGCGGATGCGCGAGGCGGCCTCGTCCATCAGGTCGATCGCCTTGTCCGGCAGCTGGCGGTCGGCGATGTAGCGGTTGGACAGGGTGGCCGCGGCGACGATCGCCGGGTCGGTGATCTCCACGCCGTGGTGCACGGCGTAGCGCTCCTTCAGACCGCGCAGGATCGCGATGGTGTCCTCCACGGAAGGCTCGCCCACGAACACCTTCTGGAAGCGCCGCTCCAGCGCGGCGTCCTTCTCGATGTACTGGCGGTATTCGTCCAGCGTGGTGGCGCCGATGCAGTGCAACTCGCCGCGGGCCAGCGCGGGCTTGAGCATGTTGCCGGCGTCCATCGCGCCATCGGCCTTGCCGGCACCGACCATGGTGTGCAGCTCGTCGATGAACAGGATCACCCGACCTTCCTGCTTGGCCAGGTCGCTGAGCACGGCCTTCAGCCGCTCCTCGAACTCGCCGCGGAATTTCGCGCCGGCGATCAGCGCACCCATGTCCAGCGCCAGCACGCGTCGGCCGCGCAGACCCTCGGGAACTTCGTCCTTGACGATGCGCTGGGCCAGGCCTTCGACGATCGCGGTCTTGCCCACGCCGGGTTCGCCGATCAGTACCGGGTTGTTCTTGGTGCGCCGCTGCAGCACCTGGATGGTGCGGCGGATCTCCTCGTCGCGGCCGATCACCGGATCGAGCTTGTTGCGCTCCGCGCGCTCGGTCAGGTCGATGCAGTACTTCTCCAGCGCCTGGCGCTGCTCCTCGGCGTTCTCGCTCTGCACCTTCTCGCCGCCGCGCAGCTTCTCGATGGCCGCTTCCAGATTGGCCTTGTTCGCCCCGGCCACCTTCAGCGCCGCGCCCAGCTCGCCCTTGTCCTCCAGCGCCGCGAGCACGAACAGTTCGCTGGCGATGAACTGGTCGCCGCGCTGCTGCGCCAGCTTGTCGGTGAGGTTG
>CALCWL010000196.1 GCA_937906285.1 uncultured Rhodanobacter sp.
TCGGCATGCCGGCGAACGGGAACATGAAGCCCGACAGCAGGATCGACGGCAGAAACACGAAAAACGTCATCTGCATCGCCTGGAACTGCGACTGCGCACGGGTGGAGATCAGCAGGCCCAGCGCGAGGTTGGCCAGGATCAGCAGGCCCGAGGCAAGGTACACGTCGAGCACGCTGCCGAGGATCGGCACCGCGAACAGCCACGTGCCCAGCGCCAGGATCACGCTGGTCTGCACCAGGCCGATCGCCACGTACGGCAGCACCTTGCCGATCATCAGCTCGGCACTGGTCAGCGGCGTGGCGATCAGCAGCTCCATGTTGCCGCGCTCGCGTTCGCGCACGATCGCGATGCCGGTGAACAGCACCATGGTCATGGTCAGGATCACCCCGATCAGGCCGGGCACGATGTTGACCGCCGAGCGCCGCTGCGGGTTGTAGAAGGCGACCATGCTGATCCGCCCGCCGGTCGGCGTGCTGGTCGCCGGCGCGCGGGTATCGGGCGCGGCGCTGTCGATCGGCACCTGCATCAGCTGCGCGGCGGCGGCCTGCACCGCCGTGTCGCTGCCGTCGACCAGGATCTGCGCCACCGCGCGGCCGTCGATGCGGCGCCGCTCGAAGTCCGGCGGCACCACGATGCCGATGCCGACCTGCCCACGCCGGATCATCGCCATCAGCTCCTGCGGCGTGTCCGCCCGCGCCACCGGCGCCACCACGCCGGTGGCCAGCATGTCCATCACCAGCGCGCGCGAACCGGCGGTGTTGGCCTGGTCGACGATGCCGGCGTCGAGCCCGCGCAGGTTGGTGTTGATCGCGTAGCCGAACAGCACCAGCTGGATCACCGGGATGCCCACCACCATCGCCAGCGTGATGCGGTCGCGGCGCAACTGGCGCAGCTCCTTGACCACGATCGCCCACAGCCGGCGCCAGTTCATGCGGCACGCTTCGTGTCGCGGCGCGTGGCGGCGACGAACACGTCTTCGAGATTCGGCGGCGCCGCCGCCAGCGCGACCCGGTGCCCCGTCGTCGCCAGCGCCTTGTCCATGTCCGGGGTGGCGCCGTCGGCACCGGTCAGCACGCGCAGGATGTTGCCGACCTGGGCCACGCCGAGCACGCCCGCCACGCTCGCGAGCGCGCGCTGGGCGGCGCGTGGATCGTCCGTTTCGACGGTGAACGTGCGCCCTTCCAGTTGCGCGGTCAGCTCGCGCGGCGTGCCGTCGGCGACCAGTGCGCCGCGGTCGAGAATGGCCAGCCGGTGGCAGCGCTCGGCCTCGTCCATCAGGTGGGTGGAGACCAGCAGCGTGGTGCCGGCATCGGCCAGCTCGAAGAGCTTTTCCCAGAAATCGCGGCGCGATTCCGGGTCGACCGCGCTGGTCGGCTCGTCGAGGAACAGCAGCTGCGGCTCGTGCAGCACCGCACAGGCCAGCGCCAGACGCTGCTTCTGGCCGCCGCTCATGGTGCCGGCCAGTTGCCGCTGGCGATCGCCGAAGTGGTATTGCTCGATCAGCTCGTCGACGCGGCGTTTGGTCTTCGCCTTCGGCACGCCCTGGATTGCGGCGAGGAACTCCAGGTTCTCGCGCACGCCGAGGTCCTCGAACAGCGAGAATTTCTGCGTCATGTAGCCGATGTGCGAACGCAGTTCGTCGGCCTGTGCCGGAATCCTCAGGCCGAGCACCTCGATCTCGCCTTCGCTTGGCGTCAGCAGCCCGCACAGCATGCGGATGGTGGTGGACTTGCCCGAGCCGTT
>CALCWL010000197.1 GCA_937906285.1 uncultured Rhodanobacter sp.
ACGTGCGCATCGACCTGATCAACGTGTTCAACTTCAGGAACACCGTGGGCTACATCACCAACTACGGCAGCGGCGGCGTCTACAACCCGCAGGTGTCCTACAACCCGACCGGCGACATCACCGGCTATACCCGCACCTTGAGGGCCACCGCAGGCATCAGCTTCTAGGCCCGCGCTGCAGGCCGATTGGCTGCGCTGCGCCGGCCACGTGCAAAGCCCGCATCTTGCGGGCTTTGCTTTCGCCAACCGAGCCTGCGACGAGAGCTTTCATGACCGACACCCGCGTGAAGAAAATCGTCATCGTCGGCGGCGGCACCGCCGGCTGGATGACTGCAGCGGCATTTGGCGAGGTGCTCGGACGCGATTACGGCGTACGCCTGATCGAATCGGCGGACATCGGCACGGTCGGCGTGGGCGAAGCCACCGTGCCGCACCTGAAGCTGTTCAACAATCTCCTGCGCATCGACGAAATCGAGTTCATCCGCAAGACCTGCGCCACCTTCAAGCTGGGCATCCAGTTCAACGACTGGCGACGCATCGGCGATTCCTACATCCATGGCTTCGGCAACACCATCGGCCAGAGTCTCGGCCTGCTGTCCTTCCACCACTACTGGCTCAAGGCAGCCAGGGCCGGCTGGGCCGGCCCGCTGGGCGATTACACGCTGCATACGATGGCCGCGCCGCGCGGCAAGTTCATGACCTCGGCTTCCGATGTGCCGCCGACGTCGCCGCTGGCCGACATCGCCTACGCGTACCACATGGACACCACGCTCTACGCGCCTTTCCTGCGCGAATTCGCCGAGGCGCGCGGCGTGCGCCGCACCGAGGGCAAGGTGGCCGAGATCAGGCTGCGGCCCGACGACGGCTTTGTCGAATCGGTGGTGCTGGAGGGTGGTGAGGTCGTCGCCGGCGACCTGTTCATCGACTGCTCCGGTTTTCGTGGCCTGCTGATCGAGCAGGCGCTGCATACCGGTTACATCGACTTCAAGGACTGGCTGCCATGCGACCGCGCCATCGCGGTGCGCACCGAAAGCGACGGCGCACCGCCGCCCTACACGCGCGCCACCGCGCAGGCGGCCGGCTGGCAGTGGCGCATCCCGCTGCAGCACCGCACCGGCGACGGTTACGTGTACTCCAGCGCGCACATCAGCGACGACGAGGCAACCGCGACCCTGCTGCGCAACATCCAGGGGCGCCCGTTGTGCGAGCCGTTCCAGCTGCGCTTCACCGCCGGCACGCGGCGCAAGCTGTGGAACCGCAACGTGGTCGCCATCGGCCTGGCCAGCGGCTTCATGGAGCCGCTGGAATCGACCAGCATCCACATGATCCAGACCGGCATCTCCTGGCTGCTCAACCTGTTCCCACGCGAGGGCTTCAGCCCGGTGCTGGCCGAGCGGTACAACGCGCAGCTGAAGTTCCACACCGAACGCATCCGCGATTTCCTGATCCTGCACTACCACGCCACCGAGCGTGAGGACACGCCGTTCTGGCAGCAGTGCCGACACATGTCGGTACCGCCGTCGCTGCAGGACAACATCGACCTGTTCGCCGACAGCGGCCGCTTCTATCGCAACGCCGAGGAGCTGTTTGCCGAGATCAGCTGGGTGCAGGTGATGATCGGCCAGGGCATCGTGCCGCGCAGCTACCACCCCTTGGTCGACAAGGTACCGGACGCGCAGCTGCGTGATTTCATCAACGACGTCGGTCGCACGGTTGCCCATTGCGTCGAGCTGATGCCGTCACACCAGGCGTTCATCGACCGGCACTGCGCGGCCCCGGCCATCGCCTAGCGCCGGCCGCGGCGGGCGGCCGGGCCGCCTGCGCCGCCTGACTCATTCCTCACGACAGGTTGCACCGATCATGGGTTTTCGACGCTTGCGCTCCTTTCTAGCCCCGTTTGCGCTGGCGCTGGTGTTCACCGCCTTCGCGCCTGCCGCGGCGCAGGACGTTGCGAGCCGCACGCAGCACGCGCCGCTGGCCTTCACCGCCCTGCCCGCCGACCAGCAGGCGCAGCTGGACGAACTGGAGCACCGCACCTTCCAGTTCTTCTGGGACACCGCCAACCCCGTCAACGGGCTGGTACCGGACCACTGGCCGGGGCAGTCGTTCTCCAGCATCGCGGCGGTGGGTTTCGGCCTGACCGCGTACGGCATCGGCGCGGAACGGGGCTGGATCAGTCGCGAGCAGGCGGTCCATCGCACCCTGGTCACGCTGCGCTTCTTCGCCGACTCGCCGCAGAACGCCAGCGAGGACGACGCCACCGGCTACCGCGGTTTCTACTACCACTTCCTCGACATGCAGACCGGCCTGCGCCACGGGCGGGGCGTGGAGCTGTCCAGCATCGACACCACCCTGCTGCTCGGCGGCGTGCTGTTCGCGCAGAGCTACTACGACCGTGACACGCCGCAGGAAAAGGAGATCCGCGCGCTGGCCGACACGCTGTACCGGCGCGTCGACTGGCCGTGGATGCAGGCGCGCCCGCCGCTGGTCAGCATGGGCTGGACGCCCGGCGGCAAGTTCATCCCGCACGACTGGGAGGGCTACAACGAGGCCAACCTGCTCTACATCCTGGCGCTGGGCTCGCCCAGCCATCCGCTGCAGCCCGCGGCGTGGCAGGCCTGGACGCGCACCAACCCGCGCTACTGGGGCACGCTCTACGGCGAAACCTTTCTGACCTTCGGGCCGCTGTTCGGCCACCAGTACAGCGCCGCGTGGATCGACTTCCGCGGCATCCGCGACGATTTCATGCGCGGCCACGATTCGGACTACTTCGAGAACGCGCGCCTGGCCGTGCGCTCGCAGCGCAACTACGCGATCGCCAATCCCGCGGGCTGGACCGGCTACGGCGAGAACCTGTGGGGGCTGACCGCCAGCAACGGTCCCGGCGACTTCGGCGTCGCCGCGGACGGGCGCCAGCGGCGCTACTTCGGTTACGCCGCACGCGGCGTGGGCCTGCGCCACGTGATTGATGACGGTACCATCGCGCCCACGGCAGCGCTGGGCTCGATTGCCTTCGCGCCGGACCTGGTGGTGCCGGAATTCCTGCACATGAAACAGCGCTACGGCAAATACATCTACGCGAAGTACGGCTTCCGCGACGCGTTCAACCTGACCTTGCACGACGCCGACGCGCCGCTGCGCACCGGCCTGGTGATCCCCGGCTTCGGCTGGGTCGACACCGAGTACCTGGGCATCGACCAGGGCCCGATCCTGCTGATGCTGGAGAACTGGCGCAGCGGCCTGGTGTGGACGGTGATGAAGCGCAACCCGTATGTGCGCAAGGGCCTGCAGCGGGCCGGCTTCCGCGGCGGCTGGCTGGATCAGGCGGCGGCCACGCCGTGAGTTGGCGGCGCTGGCGATTGCTGGCGCCGGCGCTGCTGCTGGCCGGCCTCGCTGGCTGCCGCGGTGATCACGACGATCGCCGCACGCTGACCTTCTGGGCGATGGGTCGCGAGAGCGAGGCGGTGGCGCAGCTGATGCCGGCGTTCGAGCGCGAGCATCCGGACCTCCGCGTCGACGTGCAGCAGCTGCCGTGGAAGGCGGCGCACCAGAAGCTGCTCACCGCGATCGCCGGCGACACCACACCGGACGTGGCCCAGCTGGGCAATACCTGGCTGGCCGAGATGCACGCGCTGGATGCGCTCGTACCGCTGCAGCCGTACGTCGAGCGCTCGCACGTGGTGCAGCCGGCGGATTATTTCCCCGGCATCTGGGCCACCAACCGCATCGACGGTACCTTGGTCGGCATCCCCTGGTACGTCGACACGCGGCTGCTGTTCTACCGCAAGGACCTGCTCGCCGCCGCGGGCTTCGACGCGCCGCCGCGCGACTGGGCTGCCTGGTCGCGGCAGCTGGCCGCGCTGCAGGCGCAGGCCGCGCCCGATCACTACGCGATCCTGCTGCCGACCAACGAGTTCGAGCAGCTGCTGTCGCTGGCCCTGCAGCAGGACGAACCGCTGCTGCGCGACGGCGGCCGCTACGGCAATTTCGAAAGCGCCGGGTTCAAGCGCGCGCTGGCGTTCTACGTGGAGCGGTTCAAGCGCCACCAAGCGCCATTGCTGGCCAACACCGAAGTGCCCAACCCGTGGGCCGAGGTCGGCCGCGGCGTGTACGCGTTCTACTTCTCCGGGCCATGGAACATCGGCGAATTCCGTCACCGTCTCGATGCCGCGCAACAGGACGACTGGGCCACCGCGCCGCTGCCCGGTCCGGACGGCCCGGGCGCCGGCATCGCCAGCGGCTCCAGCCTGGTGATCTTCCGCCATTCGCCGCGCAAGGCGCAGGCTTGGTTGCTGATCGAATACCTGTCGCGCCCGAGTGTGCAGCAGCAGTTCTACGCGCTGCTCGGCGACATGCCGCCGCGGCGTTCGGCCTGGCAGGGCGAGGCGCTGCACGACGATCCGGCGGTGCGCGCGTTCCGCGAGCAGCTGGAGCGGGTCAAACCGACGCCACCGGTGCCGGAATGGGAGCGCATCGTCACCGAGATGCAGCTGGTCGCCGCGCGCGCGGCCCACGACGAGCTCACCGTGGACCAGGCCGCCGCCGAGATCGACCGCCGCGCTGACGCGATCCTGGCCAAGCGGCGCTGGATGCTCGACCGCGGCGGGAGCGCGCGATGAGCCGCGCGACCACCGCCTGGCTGTTCCTGACTCCCGCGCTGCTGGTGCTGGGCGTGTTCTTCTTCGTGCCGGTGCTGGGCGCGCTGGGCCTGAGCCTCACCGATTACGACCTGTACGCGCTGGCCGACCTGCGCAACCTGCGCTTCGTCGGCCTGCACAACTACTGGGAGTTGCTGCATCGCCCGCTGTTCTGGACCGCGCTGGGCAACACGTTCTACTTCGTGGTGGTCGGCGTGCCGCTGTCGATCGGCGCCTCGCTGGGCACCGCGCTGCTGCTCAATTCGCCGCTGGCGCGGATGAAGGCGTTCCATCGCACCGTGCTGTTCGCGCCGGTGGTGACCACCGTGGTGGCGGTGGCGGTGATCTGGCGCTACCTGTTCAACACCAAGTACGGCCTGGTGAACCATGCACTGGCCGTGCTGGGGCTGAACCCGGTCGACTGGCTCGGCGATCCGCACTGGGCGATGCCCACGATCATCGCCTTCGCGGTGTGGAAGAACTTCGGCTACAACATGATCATCCTGCTGGCCGGCCTGCAGGCGATCGCGCCGGAGCTGTACGAGGCGGCGCGCATCGACGGCGCCTCGCGCTGGCGCCAGTTCCGCCACATCACCCTGCCGCTGCTCAAGCCCACCATGGTGCTGGTGACGGTGCTGACCGTGGCCGGCTATTTCCAGCTGTTCGCCGAGCCCTACGTGATGACCGAGGGCGGCCCGTTGCAAAGCACCATGAGCGTGCTCTACCTGATGTACGACGACGGCTTCAAATGGTGGAACTTCGGTGTGGCCTCGGCCGTCGCCTTCGCGCTGTTCGGCATCATCCTGGCGGTGACCGTGCTGCTGTTGCGGCTGGCTCGCCGCGGGGCGAGCGCATGAACCCGCGGCTCGCCCGCTGGCTGGTCAACGGCGCGCTGTTCGGTTGCGCCGCGGTGGCCGTGCTGCCGCTGCTGTGGATGCTGTCGGCGTCGCTGATGCCGCCCGGCAGCGCCAGCGCGTTGCCGCCGCCGCTGCTGCCCGCGCAACCCACGCTCGACACCTACCGCGCGCTGTTCGCCCGTGCCGGCATGGGCCGCTACCTGCTCAACAGCCTGGCCATCTCCGGCGCGATCGCCGTGCTGGCGCTGGTGTGCAACCTGATGGCCGGCTACGCCTTCGCCAAGCTGCGCTTCGCCGGGCGCGAGCGCCTGTTCCGCGCGCTGATCGGCGCGCTGCTGATCCCCGCCCAGGTGGCGATGCTGCCGCTGTTCCTGCTGCTGAAGTACGCCGGCCTGGTCAACAGCTATGCCGGCGTGATCGTGCCGGGTATGGCCACCCTCTTCGGCATCTACCTGGTGCGCGAGTTCGCCCGCAGCGTGCCGGACGAGCTGCTGGAAGCCGCGCGCATCGACGGCGCCGGCGAGTGGCGCATCTTCGTGCGGATCGTGCTGCCCCTGCTCAAGCCGATCATGATGACGCTGACCGTGTTCACCTTCCTCGCCGCCTGGAACGATTTCATGTGGCCGCTGATCGTGCTGACCGGGCAGGAGCACTACACCCTGCCGCTGGCGCTGGCCTCGCTGGCGCGCGAACACAGCGAAGACACCGAGCTGATGATGGCCGGCTCGGTGATCACCGTGCTGCCGGTGCTGGTGCTGTTCCTGGCCCTGCAGCGGCATTACCTGCAGGGCTTGTTGCTGGGGAGCGTGAAGGGGTGAGAATGCGCCCGCTTCAATAGGGCAATGCGCTTCTCGCTTCCGCCCCCTCCGGGAGAGGGGGCGAACGCGAAAGTCGCTTTATCTGATTAAAACCGGCCTGCGCGGAAATCCGCGATGGCCTCGTGGATCTGCGCCTGGGTGTTCATCACGAACGGGCCGTAGCGCGCCACCGGTTCGTTGAGCGGCTTGCCGGCCACGACCAGCAGGCGTGACGGCTTGTCGACGCCGGCCAGTTGCAGTTGTTCGCCGTCGGACAGCACGCCCAGTTCGCTGCGTTGCAACCGCTCGCCGCCGACCAGTGCCGATTCGCCCTCGAACACGTAGGCGAAGCCGTGGTGGCCGACCGGCAACTCCAGCGCGAACCGCGCACCGGGCTGCAGGCTGACGTCGAGGTAGACCGGCGCGGTGGCGATGCCTTCGACCGGGCCGGTGGCGCCGGCCAGCTCGCCGGCGATCACCTTGACCTCGACGCCGTCGGCCGGGCGCACCACCGGAATCCGCTGCGGGCCGATGTCCTGGTAGCGCGGCGCGGTCATCTTGTCCTTCGCCGGCAAATTCACCCACAGCTGGAAACCCCACATCAGGCCGTTTTCCTGCTGCGGCATTTCCGAATGCAGGATGCCGCGACCGGCGGTCATCCACTGCACGCTGCCGGGGGTTAGGTCGCCGCGGTTGCCGTGGTTGTCGCCGTGGCGCATGTGCCCGGCGAGCATGTAGGTGACCGTCTCGAAGCCGCGGTGCGGGTGTTCGGGGAAGCCGGCAATGTAGTCGTCGGCGCTGTCGGAGCGGAATTCGTCCAGCAGCAGGAACGGGTCGAGCATGTCCAGCGCGGGCTGGCCGATGATGCGCTTGAGCTTCACGCCGGCGCCGTCGGAGGTGTCGGTGCCGCGGATGCGACGGGTGATGGTGCGCTCGCTCATGGGGTGCTCCGGCTGGGAAGAGATGCCCGCCAAGATGGCCCTGTTCGTGCTCCAATCCAAGCGGTGCCGCCGGAACGGATCGTTCCGCTGGCGCGACGCCGGCTTTAGTCCAGCCAGCGAAAGGCCCGACGCAACTCGGCCATGGCGTCGTCCGGAAACCAGCGCCCATGCGCCAGCACCACGCGGCGCGGCTGCCACGCCAGCATCCGCGCCAGGCAAGCCCTTGCCTGCCGCTTGCGGCCGAGATAGGTCAGGCGCAGATCCCATGGCGCCTTGCCGTCTGGATCCAGTACGCCGCCCAACCGGGCCAGCCAGCGCATCGAACCGTGCAGCCTGGCGAGTTCGAAATTCTCGATCAGGTCGGTGAGGATCAGCGTACCGCTGGCGCGATGCAGGAACACGAACTCCTGCATGACGCGACTGCCGCGGAAGCGCAGTTGCTCGATGCTGCCGGCCCAGTCCGCTGGCGGCGCGTCGTCCAGATCGGCGTCGAAATGCACCTCGATGCGCTGGCTGGCCGCGCGCCGGCGCACCCCGGGCGAAGCCCACGCCGTGGCCTGCGGATAGCGCCGCTTCCACGCGGCGATGTGGGCGTAATGAAGCTGGTTGGGCGACACCAGGTGGCGCACCGGCCCGAGCGCATCGATCGCCTCGAACAGCGCCGGGTCCGGCGCGATCGGCGAGTGGCACCACAACCCGCCGTCCGGCAAGCGCACCACCGTCATGCGGGTGGGGAAAGGCATGCGCAGGCCCAGCGCGGCCATCGCCACGAGCGGGCCGTCGGCGATCCAGACGTCGGCGGCGACCGGCTTCAACGTGTTGAGCGGGGTGTACAAGCCGGATTCCGTCACGAATGTCCTCGCGAAACGCCGCAGGGGCCCGCGCACGGGCGATGGTTTACTCCGATTCCCGGTCCTCAATGCACCCAGTGACCGCTGCGCTGACGCGGCGGTGCGGCTTCGCTCTCGCTGGCGGGCCGATGCTGGCGCACCATCGCTTCCACTTCGGCCTCGGTGGCGGGGTTGGCCTGCCAATACTGGTTCACGGCGTGCAGCACCGCCGGCACCTGGCCCAGGCAATCGTCGTACTCGTCGTCGCTGAGCTTTTCGAACTCGGCGTCGGCACGCAGGATGCCCTCATCCACCGCCAGCGCCATCACCGGGCCGAGCAGCTCCATCAGCTGGGGATCTTCTGCCAGGCGGCCTTCCCACAGGGCGGCGCGCAGGTCGATGCCGCGGCTGAAGCCCTCGCACCAGCCGGCGGCCGACAGCACCGGACCGGCGTCGGATTCGACTTCACCCAGGATCGGCTCGTAGGCGTCCACGTCGAGCTCGGCGCTGATCGAATCGTTGAGCTTGGCCAGCAGCGCCAGCACGCGATTGCCCTCGTCCTCGTCCTCGAACGGCTCGTGCAATACCTCGCGCAACCATTCCTCGGGCAACACCAGCAACGGACCGACCGCCAGCGCCGAGAGCAGGCCGTGCACGCCATCGAGCAGCAGGTCGCCCTCGCCGGTATGCGCGCGCAGGTAGCGGTCCAGTTCGTCCAGTTCGCTGTCGTCCAGCGAACTGGGCCATTCGTTCTTTGCAGTCATTTCGGTCAGATGTCCAGTTCCAGCGTTACCGGGGTGTGGTCGGACGGGCGCTCCCAGCGCCGCGGTTCCCGGTCGATCCCCGCCGCCCTCGCGGCGGGTTTCAAGGCCTCGCCGATCAGGATCAGGTCGATGCGCAGGCCCATGTTGCGGCGAAACGCCGCTTGCCGGTAATCCCACCAGCTGTAGTGCCCGGCCTCGGGCTGAAACAGCCGGAAGCTGTCGTGCAGGCCCAGGTCGGTGATGGCTTTCAACGCCTCGCGTTCGGGCGGCGAGCACAGGATGTCCTCGCCCCAAGCCACCGGGTCGTATACGTCGCGATCGTCCGGGCAGATGTTGAAGTCGCCCAACACCACCAGGTTCGGGTGGCGCTCGTGTTCGCGCGCCAGGAACTCGCGCACCCTGGCCATCCAGTCCAGCTTGTAGGCGTATTTCTCGTCGCCGACCGCCTTGCCGTTGACCACGTAGAGGTCGACCACGCGCAGCGGGCCGACGGTGGCGGCCAGGATGCGCCGCTGCGGATCGTCCAGCCCGGGGATGTCGGTGACCACGTCGGCCGGCGGCTCGCGGGCGAGGATCGCCACGCCGTTGTAGGTCTTCTGGCCCGAATACACGGCCTGATAGCCGGCGGCGGCCAACTCGTCGACCGGGAACTTCGCGTCCTCCAGCTTGGTTTCCTGCAGCGCCACGATGTCCGGCTGCGCGTCGGCCAGCCACTGGCCCAGGTGCGGCAGGCGCACCTTCAGCGAGTTGACGTTCCAGGAGGCGATTTTCATGGAGATATTGTAAAGGATTGCCCCATCCGGCCCGGCGGCCCGCTGAACGGCACGCGGAGCGCCGCGACGCTTTGATGCACAAAGCCACCGAAATCGCGATTTCCAGTGTATGCTGCGCGGGCAAGCTGTCCGGAGCATCCGGTTTTCTTGCCCATCTTGCGGTCAAGTGCAACTCGCTCCGCGCCGCAAATCATCCATGCTTCAAAGGTAACGTTACATGTCGGATCGTCAGAGCGGTACAGTCAAGTGGTTCAACGACGCCAAGGGTTTTGGCTTCATCACGCCGGAAAGCGGTGATGACCTGTTCGTGCATTTCCGCGCGATCCAGGGCACGGGCTTCAAGTCCCTGCAGGAAGGTCAGCGCGTCACGTTCATCGTCACCAAGGGCCAGAAGGGCCTGCAGGCCGAGGAAGTCCAGGCCGTCTGAGTCCCACCGACCCAGCTCCTGAAGAAAAGCCCGCTTCGGCGGGCTTTTTTTTGCCTTGGGGGCGGGGAATAGGGAATGGGGAATAGGGAATAGGAAGAGCGGCAACGCTTCGCGACCGACCGCTTTTGCGATTCCCTATTCCCTATTCCCCATTCCCGGCCCTTCACGCCAAACCGTAGCTGCGCAGCAGGGCTTCCGGCTCGGGCTTGCGGCCGCGGAAGGCGATGAAGCTTTCCAGTGCGGGGCGGCTGGCGCCGACGGCGAGGAATTCGCGGCGGAAGCGCTCGCCAATGACCGGATCGATCACTCTGCCACCGTTTCCGGCGGCCTCTTCGAAGGCGCCGAACGCATCGGCGCTGAGCAGTTCGGCCCACAGGTAGCTGTAGTAGCCGGCCGCGTAGCCGCCGGCGAAGACGTGGGTGAAGCCGTGCGGGAAGCGCTGCCATGCCGGCGGATGCAGCACCGCGACCCGCTTGCGCACCTCTTCCAGCACTGCCAGCGCGCGCGCGCCGCGGGTCGGGTCGTATTCCAGGTGCAGCAGGAAATCGAACAGCGCGAACTCCAGCTGGCGCACCAGGAACAGGCCGGCGTGGAAGTACCGTGCCGCCAGCATGCGCTCGAACAACTCGTCCGGCAGCCGCTCGCCGGTCTGCCAGTGGCGCGCGAACAGGTCCAGCGCCTCGCGGTTCCAGCCG
>CALCWL010000198.1 GCA_937906285.1 uncultured Rhodanobacter sp.
CCGGTCCGCTCGACACCTACCAGCTGATGCGCGAACGCGTGCGCGTGCTGGCCGGGGACGCCACCCGCGAGGCGACGTACTATGGCTCCAACCTGCAGGACCGGCCCGCGTTCGATACCCCGGCGAACCATTACGGTTACGCGCTGGCGCTCACCCGCAGCGGCCGCGGCGCCCAGGCCGTGGCGCAGTTGCAGCCGCTGCTGCACGACGCGCCGGACAACCTGATCCTCGAGCTCGCGCTGGCCGATGCCCGACAGCAGGCCGGCCAGCGTGCCGCCGCGCTCGCCATCTACCAGGATCTCAACGAGCAATCGCCGCGCAACCGCGCGGTGGCGCTGGCCTACGCCAAGGCACTCACCGCCGGCGGCGACAAGGCGCAGGCCAGCCTCGCCGCCAGCCTGCTGCGCCCCCTGCTGGACGATGCCAGCGAACCGGAGATCTACAGCGCCTACGCCCGCGCCAGCGACGCGGCCGGCGACCAAGTGCGCGCCGGCGAAGCGTTCGCCGATGCCAGCTATTACTCCGGCCGCCCGTTCGACGCGATGGAACAACTGCAGCGCCTGCTCAAGCGCGACGACCTGGACTACTACGCCCGCGCACGCATCCAGGGCCGCATCACCGAGTTGACCCCGCTGCTGCTGGAGCTGCGCAAGCGCCGGATCGAGACCAAGGACAACCCGGACACCCAGCAGCGGGCGCAACCGTTCGGTCCCTGCCTCGAACCCGCCTGCCGCGGCAGCGCCCCGGTTTCCGCCTGGCGGCAGGATTGATCCGCGGCTGAACTTCCGCTGCTCCCCGGCGCATCATGCATCGCCCATCGCCATGGGCCAGAATGGGCCATGTCCAGACCTTCCGCCCGCATTCCCGCCGTCGACCTTGCCGCCCCGCAGCTGTACTTCAGCCGCGAGCTGGCCGCACTCGAGTTCAACTTCCGCGTACTGGCGATGGCCCGCGATGCCGGCGTGCCCCTGCTCGAACGCGTGCGCTACATGAGCATCGTGGCGAACAACCTCGACGAGTTCTTCGAGGTGCGCGTGGCCATGCTCAAGCATCATCACGCCTACGGTTCGGCCGCGCCGGGGCCGGACGGCGTGCCCTCCGGCGAATTGCTGGCGCGCATCCGCACCCGCGTGCTGGACTTGGTGGCCGAGGTCTATGCCGCCTGGCAGGAGCAGATCCGCCCGCAGCTGGAACACGAACAGATCCACATCCTCACCCGCAGGCAGTGGACGCCGCGCCAGCAGCGCTGGCTGCAGGGCTATTTCGAGCATGAGGTGTTGCCGGTGCTGTCGCCGCTGGGGCTGGACCCGGCGCATCCCTTTCCGCGCATCCTCAACAAGACGCTGAACATCGCGGTGGTGCTGAAGGGCCGCGACGCCTTCGGTCACGAAGGCCATCTGGCCCTGGTGCGGGCGCCGCGCTCGCTGCCGCGGATCATCCGCGTGCCGACCGAGGTCAGCGGCAAGGGCGATCACTTCGTGTTCCTGGCGGAGTTGCTGCAGGCCTTCGTCGACCTGATGTTCCCCGGGCTCAAGGTGCTCGGCTCGTACCAGTTCCGCGTGACCCGCAACAGCGAGCTGATCGTCGAGGAAGCGGAGGTGGAAAACCTGGCGCTGGCCCTCAGCGAGGAATTGCTGGGCCGCGGCTATGCGCGCCCGGTGCGGCTGGAGATCGCCGAGGACTGCCCGCAGGCGATCACCGCCATGCTGGTGGAGAATTTCGAGCTGGGCGAAGCCGACGTCTACCGCTGCGACGGCCCGGTCAACATCATCCGCGCCGGCCTGATCTACGACTGGCTGGACCGCCCGGAATTGAAGTTCCCGCGCTTCACCCCGCAGTTGCCGCCATCGCTGGACAGCAGCCTGAACAAGTTCGAGGTGATCGCCAGGGGCGACGTGCTGCTGCACCATCCCTACCAGAGCTTCGCCGCGGTGATCGACCTGCTGCGCCAGGCCGCCGCCGACCCGCAGGTGCTGGCGATCAAGCAGACCCTGTACCGCGCCGGCGAAGACACCCCGCTGGTCGACCTGCTGGTGGAGGCCGCGCGCCACGGCAAGGACGTCACCGTGGTGATCGAACTGCGCGCGCGCTTCGACGAGGAGGCCAACATCCGCCTCGCCACGCGGCTGCAGGAGGCCGGCGTGCAGGTCGTCTACGGCGTGGTGGGCTACAAGACCCACGCCAAGATGATGTTGATCGTGCGCCGCGAGGGCGACACGCTGCGCCGCTACGCGCACCTGTCCACCGGCAACTACCACCAGGCCAACAGCCGCGTGTACACCGATATCGGCTTGATGACCGCCGACCCCGAGATCGGCGAGGACCTGCACAAGGTGTTCCAGCAGTTGTCCGGGCTGGGTCCGGTAATCGAGCTGAAACGCCTGCTGCATTCGCCGTTCACGCTGTACCGCGGCGTGCTGGCGCGGATCGAGCGCGAGACCGCGAATGCCCGCGCAGGGCGACCGGCGCGCATCGTGGCCAAGCTCAACGCGCTCAACGAGGCGAAGGTGATCACCGCGCTGTACACCGCCTCGCAGGCCGGCGTGGAGATCGACCTGATCGTGCGCGGCGCCTGCACCTTGCGGCCGGGCTTGCCGGGCATCTCCGAGCGCATCCGGGTACGTTCGATCGTCGGGCGCTTCCTCGAACACAGCCGGGTGTACTGGTTCGCCAACGACGGCGAGCCGGAAATCTACTGCGCCAGCGCCGACTGGATGGAGCGCAACCTGATGCGGCGGATCGAGATCGCCTTCCCCATCCTCGATCCGCAGCTGGCCGCGCGCGTCTACGACGAGACGCTGGCCAACGGCCTGGCCGACAACACCCAGGCCTGGCTGCTCGACAGCGACGGCCGTTACACCCGCGCCGAGCCCGGCGACAACCCGCCGTACAACGCACAACAGACGCTGCTGGAACGACTGTGCCCGTGAGCCGCCTGCAACGCGCGCACGCATGCGAGAATCCGCACTTTGCGATTGCCGGAGCGCCGGATTGAGCGCAGTCGAACAAACGCCGATCCGCGATGGCGAACTGATGGCCGCCATCGACATGGGCTCGAACAGCTTCCACATGGTGGTGGCGCGCATGGAACATGGCGAACCGCGGGTGATCGACCGCCTGCGCGATACCGTGCGCATGGCCGCCGGCCTGCGCGCCGACGGCAGCCTGGATGCCGAACGGCGCGCCCGCGCACTGGCCTGCCTGGCGCGCTTCGGTCAGCGCATCGCCGGGTTGCCGACGGCGCGGGTGCGCGCGGTGGCGACCAATACCGTGCGCCAGCTCGCCTCGCCGCAAACCTTCCTGACCGCGGCCGAAGCCGCGCTGGGCCACCCGATCGAGGTGGTCTCCGGCCGCGAGGAAGGCCGCCTGATCTTCCTCGGCGCTGCGCACGACCTGCCCGCCTCGCGCGAGCCGCGGCTGGTCATCGACGTCGGCGGCGGCAGCACCGAGTTCATCATCGGTCGTGGCTTGGCGCCGCTGCATACCGAGAGCGTGCAGGCCGGCTGCATTGCCTCGACCCTGCGTTTCTTCCCCGGCGGCAAGATCACCCGCGCGCGCTGGCAACGCGGACTGAGCGAGATCGGCGTGCTGCTGCAGCAATTCGCGGAGGACTATCGCGAATCGGGCTGGCAGGATGCCTTCGGCTCGTCCGGTACCACCAAGTCGATCGGCGCGGTGGCCTTGGCCATGGAGCTTTCCGACGACGGCATCACGCCCGCGGCGCTGGCCGCGCTGCGCGATGCGCTGATCGCGCAGGGCCAGGTCGGCACGCTCAAGCTGCCAGGCCTGGTTCCCGAGCGCACGCCGGTGTTTGCCGGCGGCGTGATGATCATGGAGGCCGCCTTCAACGCGTTGGGCATCGAGCGGCTGCGCGTGTGCGAGAGCTCGATGCGCGAAGGGCTGCTGTGGGATCTGCTCGGCCGCGCCGGCGGCAGCGACCCGCGTACCGCCAGCATCGACGCGCTGGCGACCCGCTACGGCGTCGACCGCGCGCAGGCGCGGCGAGTGGAAGCGACGGCGCTGATGCTGTTCGACCAGGTCGCGCGCAGCTGGAAGCTCGACGCCGACGCGCGCGAGTGGCTGTCCTGGGCCGCGCGCGTGCACGAGATCGGCCTGGCCATCGCGCACAGCCACCATCACCGCCACGGCGCCTACATCCTGCGGCATGCCGACCTGGCTGGCTTCTCGCGGCAGGAGCAGGAGTTGCTGGCCGCGGTGATCGAGTTGCATCGGCGCAAGCCGGACAAGGCCATCGTCAGCAGCCTGCCGCTGCGCTATCGCGCGCTGGCGAAACACATCACCGCCCTGTTGCGTCTGGCCGTGTTGTTCCGCCGCGCCCGCCGTGCCGAGTCGCTGCCGCAGATGCAACTGGCAGCGAGCGCCCGCTCGCTGCGCCTGAAACTTCCGCCGGGATGGGGCGAGCAGCACCCGCTGACCGAAGCCGATCTGCAACAGGAAAAGGCACCGATGACCGAACTTGGCGTGAAACTGGATCTTGCGAACAAGTGAGCCGCTTCTTCGCGGCATGCCGCTGCCATGCCGCGTATCATGGACGCCCGTCTCGTGAATGCCGGTCCGGATCGCTCGCTGCCATGCTCAAATCCCTGCTGATCGCCCTGCTCCTGCTCGTTCCGTTCGGTGCCGCCGCGCAGGCGGGCAAACCTGCGCCGACCACATCGAGCGCAGCACCCGCCGCCGCGCCCCCGCACGTGCTGCTGCACACCTCGCAGGGCGACCTCACGCTGGAGCTGTATCCGGACAAGGCGCCCAAGAGCGTGGCCAACTTCCTGCAGTACGTGCGCGACGGTTTCTACGACGGCACCCTGCTGCACCGGGTCATCCCCGGCTATCTGGTGCAAGGCGGCCTGTACACCCGTGACCTGCAGCCCAAGCGCACGCGCCCGGCCATCGCCAGCGAGGCGGACAACGGCTTGTCGAACCTTCGCGGCACGATCGCCGTCGCCCGCGGCGCCGATCCCAATTCCGGCACCGCGCAGTTCTTCTTCAACCTGGTCGACAACCGCCGGCTGGACTTCGTGGGCAACCAGAGCGGCCTCACCTGGGGCTTCGCGGTGTTCGGCAAGGTGACCAAGGGCCTGGACGTGCTGGACAAGATCGCCGCCCTGCCCACCCGCCCGCTGGGTCCGTTCGCCGGTGACGTACCCGAACCGCTGGTGGTGATCGAGAAGGCCAGCGTGATCGGCGAAGAAGTTCCAGCGCCGCCGAGCAGCGTCAAGGCCCCGGCCAAGGCAGCATCGGTCGCCAAGCCGGGCAGCAAGTCGGCGGCGAAGAAGTCCGGCGGGAACTGACCGGCATGGCCACGCTGTTCATCGCCGACCTGCATCTGGACCCAGTACGCCCGCAAATCACCCGCCTGTTCGAGGATTACCTCGCCGGCGACGAAGTGCGTCGCGCCGACGGGCTGTACATCCTCGGCGACCTGGTGGAAGCGTGGATCGGCGACGACGACGACGCCGAACTGCCGCAGCGCATCGCCGAAGCCACCCGCGCCGTGCGCGACGCCGGCGTACCGGTGTATTTCATGGTCGGCAACCGCGATTTCCTGCTCGGCAAAACCTTCGCCAGCCGCGCCGGCATGACCTTGCTGGACGACGGCACCGTGCACGACATCCAGGGTCGGTCCACCTTGCTGATGCACGGTGACACGCTGTGCACCGACGACGTCGCCTACCAGGCTGTCCGCCGCCAGGTGCGCACGCCAGAGTGGCAGGCGCAGATCCTGGCGATGCCGCTGGAAGCGCGCCGCGCGTTCGCCGCCAAGGCCCGCGCCGACAGCAAGGCGCACACCGGCAGCACGATGGAAAGCATCATGGACGTCAATGCCGAGGCAGTCACCGCGGCACTGCGCGGAGCGGGCGTGACCCGCTTGATCCACGGACACACGCATCGGCCAGCCATCCATCGTTTCGAACTGGACGGAAAGCCGGCCGAACGAATCGTGCTCGGGGACTGGTACGAGCAGGGGTCGGTGCTGCGCGTGGATGGGGACGAGGTGGAACTGCGCGGATTGACGGCTGGTTGAAGCAAACGCTGCGGGGGATCGACGGTCCGCCGTGGCCGGCCAACCCAGCGGTCATTTCCGGCCTCGAGTTCACTGTGGTCGGACACCACCGGCCCCGTTCGACCTGAATGTAGCGCCGGAGGCGCGGAGTCGAAGCCTCGGCACAGACAGCCCTTCGGCTTTCTGCGCGCTCCAGGGCCAGCCTGGCTGTCCACAATGTTCCAGACAAAATTGTCGAACGAAGGGTTCGTCCACCACCTCTCTCCGCCAGATACGCAAAACGCCCCGTGAGGGGCGTTTTGCGTATCTGGCGGAGAGAGAGGGATTCGAACCCTCGATCAGGCTTTTGACCCGATACTCCCTTAGCAGGGGAGCCCCTTCGGCCACTCGGGCATCTCTCCGGGGTTTTGCCGCATGACTGCGGAGCCGGCAAGGATACTGATCGAGGCGGCCCAGGTAAAGTCTTGAAGCGTTGGTCAGTGGTCGGTGCTGTCGTCCGGAGTGCTGCCGGCATCGTGTTCGCCGCGGATGCGCTGATAGATTTCCTCGCGATGGACGGCCACGGTTTTCGGCGCGTTGATGCCGATGCGTACCTGATTGCCTTTCACGCCAAGAACGGTGACGGTCACCTCGTCGCCGATCATCAGGGTCTCACCGACCCGGCGGGTCAGAATCAACATGATTGCTACTCCATAAAATGCTGCTGGTCACAGGCTTGCGGATTGACCCTGCCTCACCCCTGAGCGTGAGTTCATCCGCGACTCGACGTTTTTGATCCGTCGAAGGCCCTACCGCCTTCCCGGCTCACAGCCAAAACACTCCATAAGCGTCCTGACTGGCGGCTTCGCGCCGTTCCGGCGAAAAACCGACCTCCGCGGATACTAACTGAGCACGATTCTCCGGCGCAATCGGCGCTGCAGCAGCCGTTAAGCCGGATCAACGCGAGGAAACCCAG
>CALCWL010000199.1 GCA_937906285.1 uncultured Rhodanobacter sp.
CAGCGGCATGCCGCCGCACAGGGTCAGCAGCTTCACGTTGGGGATGTTCGCCGCCAGTTTCCGGATCGCCTTGCTGACCTGGTCGGCCAGTTCGCGGGTCGGGCACAGTACCAGCGCCTGCAGGCGGATCGTGTCCGCATCCAGCGCCTGCAGCAGGCTCAGCCCGAACGCAGCGGTCTTGCCGCTGCCGGTCTGCGCCTGCGCGATCACGTCGCGACCTTCCAGCATCGGCGGCAGGCTCTGCGCCTGCACCGGGGTCATGTCGGTGTAGCCCAGCGCGTCGATGCTGGCGAGCAGGGCGGGTTTGAGCGGAAGCGTGTCGAAGGCGGGCATGGGTGCATGATCGCATCTTGGGCGGCGGGTTCGCTCCGGGCGTTGCGCCGGACGACCCGGGCTTGCATCCGCAAGCTACCTCCCCGACCCTGTATGGCCCCGCCACAGCAATCGCCCCCATGGATACCGTTTTCATCGAAGACCTGCGCATCGACGCCGTCATCGGCATCTACGACTGGGAGCGCCGCGTGCGGCAGACGCTGTCGTTCGACATCGAGATGGCGTTCGACAACACCGTGCCGGCGGCCAGCGACGACATTGTGCTGACGCTCAATTACAAGGACGTGTCCAAGCGGCTGATCGGTTACGTGGGCGCGTCGAGCTTCGGCCTGGTCGAGACGCTGGCCGAGCGCTGCGCGGCGATCATCCGCGAGGAATTCGGCGTGGGCTGGGTGCGCCTGAAACTGTCCAAGCCCGGCGCGGTGCGCGGTGCGAAGGCGGTGGGCGTGTGCATCGAACGTGGCACGCGGCCGCAGTAGCGCCTGCGTCGAAACCGGTCGGGGTTGTCGCGGGGCCGCCCGGCCGCCATGTTTGTCCCGGTTGACCACGTGACTTCCGCGGTCCATGCCGCCCGCCGACCATGGCGCGGGCTCCGAGCCGACAGGAACGAATTGATGCAGACCCTGCAGAACTTTCTCGAGCTTCCCTGGATGCGCACCGCGCTGGGCATCATCGCGCTGCTGGCGCTGGCCTGGCTGGCCGGGCAACTGGTGCGACGACTGCTGCTGCGCGTGGTGCGCGGCATCACCCGGCGCACGACCTGGCGGTGGGATGACGCGCTGTTCCGCCACCGCACCTTCCACTGGCTGGCGCGGATGGTGCCGGCGCTGGCGATCCAGTACGGCATCATGCTGGTGCCCGGGGTGCCGGTCCATGTCGAGGTGCTGGTGGGCAACCTGATGACGGCGTTGCTGGTGTTCTTCGTGGTGATGGCGATCAGTGCCGCGCTGTCGGCGCTGGAGGATATCTATCGGGAAACCCCGCGCGGCCAGCAGCGTTCGATCAAGGGCCTGGTGCAACTGGTCAAGCTCGGCCTGTTCGTCGTCGCCGGGCTGATCATCATCGCCGCGGTCACCGGCAAGCACATCGGCCTGCTGCTGTCCGGCCTGGGCGCGATGTCGGCGGTGCTGATGCTGATTTTCAAGGACACCATCCTGGGCTTCGTGGCCGGCGTGCAGTTGTCGTCCAACGACATGCTGCGGGTCGGCGACTGGATCGAGATGCCGCAGCTCCATGCCGACGGCGACGTGATCGACATCGCGCTGCACACGGTGAAGGTGCGCAACTGGGACAAGACCATCACCAGCATTCCCAGCTGGCGGCTGATCAGCGACTCATACAAGAACTGGCGCGGCATGCAGGAAACCGGCGGGCGGCGGATCAAGCGCGCGCTGTATATCGATGCGGCCAGCGTGCGCTTTCTGGCCGAGAAGGAGGTGCGCCGGTTGTCGTCGCTGCGCCTGCTTGCCGATTACCTGCCCTCGAAGGAGCAGGAGGTGGCGCAGTGGAACGAGGCGTTGGGCGAGGCCGGCAAGGTGCTCGGCAATCGCCGCAGGCTTACCAATCTGGGCACTTTCCGTGCCTATGCGCAGGCTTACCTGAACACCCATCCGCGCATCCATCACGGCCTGTTCTGCCTGGTGCGCCAGCTCGCCAGCGGCCCCCAGGGCATCCCGCTGGAGCTGTATTGCTTCACTGCCAGCGTCGCCTGGGCGGATTACGAGAACACCCAGGGCGACATCTTCGATCACCTGTTCGCGCTGCTGCCGGAGTTCGGCTTGACGCTGTACCAGCAGCCGTCGGGGCAGGACGTGCGCGCGGCGCTGGCGTACCGGCAGGAGCAGCCGGCGCGGCGGGCGGCGGGTGGTTGAGACGATGGCACGTGTCTACCTGAGTCTGGGTTCCAACCTCGAGCCGCG
>CALCWL010000200.1 GCA_937906285.1 uncultured Rhodanobacter sp.
CCGAGCGGGCGCTCGTGGTGCATGCGGTGGCCCTGTTCGAACAGCGGGATGCGGGTGTGGAACATCCAGCGGTGGAAGAAGTACTCGATGAAGCTGAAGGCGAACAGGCCCAGGGCGATCGCGCCCGCGGCCAGCCACGGTCCGCCGTCGAGGTGGCGCCAGCCGACGGCCAGCAGCCATGCGCCCAGCGCGGTGTCCAGCACCAGCTCGGCCCAGTAGTTGGTCCGCGTGGTGGACATCCGCGCGATGGCATCCACGCCTGAACGCATGAGGTTTCGCATCATCGCTGTACGTTCTTCCCTGGCGCTGCCGGTTTGCAGGCCCATGCCCCCATTCTCCCACGTTGGCAACCACAAACCACGTTACTTTTGTCGGTCACGGCTGAGCGCAGCCTGAGCGGCTTGTTTCCCGCCGCCGCCTGCGTCAGTGGGAGAGCGCGAAACCGGTGAGTATCTGTGCAGTGGTGTCCGGCTTCTCCAGCATCGGCATGTGATTGCATCCGTTGATGGTGCTGGTGCTGATCGCACTGGCTGCGGTCAGCCCGTTGCGCAAACTGTCCAGCGCCGAGATGTCGGTGACCCGGTCGTCGTGGCACCAAACGCCCAGCACCGGCATAGTCAGCTGACCCAGCCGCTGCTGCAGCGCCAGCGGCTGCGCGTGCACGGCCTGGAACGAGCGCTGGATGAAATCGTGGTCGCGCCGGTTGCGTTCGACCAGCACGTCGACGAAGCGGCCGGGCAGGTCGGGCGGCTGCGCGAACTCCAGCGTGGCCAGCTGCGCGTAACCGGCACGGTCCCCGAACAGGTAGGGGTTGTTGCCCGCGCGTACCAGGTGCGTCAAGTCGCTCTCGTCGGCTTTCAGGCCGTACGCATCGAGCAGGGCCAGGCCGGCCATGCGCTGCGGCTGGTCGGCGGCATATGCGGCGGCGATCGTCGCGCCGGTGCCGTGGCCGGCCAGCATGAAGCGCGGCAGCCGCAGTGCCTGCACGAAGGCATCCAGCCGCGCAGCCTGCGCCTCGACGTCGTAGTTGCCCTGCGCCACGCGCGAGGATTCGCCCCAACCGGGCAGGTCGGGGATGACCAGATGGAAATGCGCGCTCAGCAACGCCGCCACCGGCAACCAGACATCCTTGTCGCCGGCGAAGCCGTGCAGCAGCACGATGGTCGGGCCTTCGCCGCCTTCGTAGTACGACCAGCGGGTGTCGCCGACCTGCACGCTGTGCGTTTCCAGCTTGGCCGCCATCGCCTCGCGCAGGTGCCCGGCGCGCATCAGCCATTGCGGCGCGAACAGGTAGCTGCCGCCCAGCACGATGGCCAGCAGCGCCACCAGCCAGGCAAGGAACTTCAGCCGCCGTCGCAGCATGCGCTTCCACAGCGGCGTGGCCGTGTCGATGGGCGAGGTCGGGCTCACTCAGGCTTGTCCGCCTGCTTCGGCTGCTTCGCCTTGGCGAGAATGCCTTCCACCACCTGCTGGGTCAGCGGGTGGTAGCCGGCTCTCGCCTTGGCGTAAACCTGCTCGGCGAAGGCCAGTCCCTCCGGCGTTTTCACGAACGCCTTGTACAGCGGCGTGGTGAGGTAGATGCGGCCGATCCGGATCATGTGCTCGGCGGCGGCATCCCACACTGCCTTGTCGCCGGCGGCAATCGCGTGGCTGTACCAGCGCATGCCGATCTCCGCGTTCGGCGTGCCGGTGAGGTGCCAGGCGGCGTCGAGCTGCTGCATCCTGTCCAGCGCCGGCGCGTCGGGCAGGCGGTCGAGGAAGTACATCCATTCCTGCGTGTTCCAGCCCTTGGCGTCGAGCTGGCCGGCCGCCAGCGTGCCGGCGAGGAATTCGCCGCGCTGCTTGTCGATCGCGTCGAAGCGCGGCGACTCGGGCAGTGGCGCATCCTCGGGGATGCCGCTGCCGTAGACCCATTCGCGCACCTCGGCCCAGCTCATCTTGCCGGGGTACTTCTCGATCAGGTTCGGCTTCATGTAGTCGAGCATCTGCTCGGTGGTGATGCTGTGCCAGGCGAAGTGCTTGAAGTAGCCCTTCAGGTAGGCGTCGAAATCCGCGCGGCCGAAGCGCTGCTCCAGCGTGCGCAGGAACCACGAGCCCTTGTCGTAGGCCACGTCGGACAGCGAATCGTCGGCGCCCACGCCGCGCGGGTCCGGCGCCAGTTTCTGCGCGTTCCCGGCCATCGCGCCGATGCTCTTCTGCAGCGCGCGCGCCGACAGCAGTGCCTCCTCGTCGGCCTGACTCTTGCCGTACACCGCCTCGGTGATGCGGCCCTGCACGTAGGTGGTGAAACCCTCGTTGAGCCAGATGTCCCGCCACGCCGCGGCGGTGACCAAGTTGCCCGACCACGAATGCGCCAGCTCGTGCGAGACCAGCGAGACCAGGCTCTTGTCGCCGACCAGCACGGTCGGCGTGGCGAAGGTCATGTTGGGGTTTTCCATGCCGCCGAACGGGAACGACGGCGGCAGCACCAGGATGTCGTAGCGGCCCCAGGCGTACGGACCGTACAGTTTCTCGGTGGCCTCGATCAGCTTCTCGGTGTCCTCGAACTCGTGCGCGGCCTTGGCCACCACCGAGGGTTCCGCATAGACGGCCGAACGCGGGCCGGTCTCCTTCACCGCGAGGTGGCCGGCGGCGATCGCCAGCAGATAGGACGGGATCGGGTGCGGCTGGTCGAACCTGAAATCGCCATCCAGCGGATGCTGCGCGTCGTTGAGCGCGCTCATCACCACGCGGATGTCCTTCGGCGCGCTGACGTGCGCGTCGTAGGTGAAGCGGATCGCCGGCGAATCCTGCAGCGGCACCCATGAGCGCGCATGGATGGATTCGGACTGCGAGAACATGAACGGAGCTTTCTTGTCCGCCGTCTGCGCCGGGGTCAGCCACTGCAGGCCCGACGCGGTGGGCGCCGTGGTGTAGACGATACGCACCTGCGCCGGATGCTTCGGCGCGGTAATGGTGAGCTTGCTGCCCAGCTCCTTGTCGCGCGGCGCCAGCGCGTATTTCAGCGGCGTGGCCTTGCCGTCGGCGGCCAGCGCCTCGACCTTCGCGATCTTCAGGTCGCGCGTGTCCAGCACCAGCGACTGCGCCTGCGGGTTGCGCCAATCCAGCTTCAGCGTCGCCTCGCCCGCGAGCTGCTGGTGCGGGAAGTCGATGTTGAGGTCGAGATCCAGGTGCGTCACCCGCACCTGGTCGGGCTGGGCATAGGAGTTCGGGTCGTTGGCTTGGGCGGCCACCGGCAACAGCAGCGTACCGAAGGCGAGTAGCGGAAACAGGCGCATGGGCGGGAGGTCTCTCGGGCCGGGAAACTCCGAGTATGCCACCGCCCCGGCGGGTGCCGCCTGTGACAGAAGCTCAGGGCAGCTCGCGCACCGAATGCGGGTCGCTCGCGTAGGGATGCATGGTGGCGAGAAAGCCCGGCTGCGCCTCCACCCGGGCGATCCAGGCACGAATGGCGGGGTATTCGTCCAGCGCGAAGCCGGCCTCGGCCGCGCGACTGCCGTAGGCGAACAGTGCGATGTCGGCGATGCCGTAGCGCTCGCCCGCAATGAAGTCGCGGCCCGACAGCTCGCGCTCGAGAATCTCCAGCGTGCGCTGCGCCGCGTGGCGTTTCGCTTCGACCAGCGCGGGCGCGCGCCGGGCCAGCTTGCCGGTCAGCGTCCAGTGCCGCAGCGCGCCGAGCACCGACTCCACCCGCTCCTGCTCGAAATGCAGCCACTGCTGCACCTTGGCGCGGCCGAACGCATCGCCGGGCACGTACGGCGTGCCGTCGGCCAGATACATCAGGATCGCGTTCGATTCGGCCAGCGTGCGGCCGTCGTCCAGTTCGATCGCCGGCACCGTGCCGGTCGGGCTCACGCGCAGGTAGCTGTCGCTGCGGCCCTCGCCCTCGAAGAGGCTGACCTCCACAGTGCGGTACGCCCGCCCGAGGTGATGCAGCAACTGGCGCACTTTCCAGGCGTTCTGCGAGGGCAGGTAGTCATACAAGGCAAGCATGGGCAACTCCAGCAGGGCGATGCGCCACTGTGGCGGCGCCCGGCGCGGTCCGCCATCCGGTTCTTGCGGCAGGACGGCTTGGATGCGGGATCATGCGTCCGTCAGCAGTACCGATCCGCCAGCGCGTCGGTGGCTTCGACCAGGCGATCCACGATGGCCGGGTCGGTAGCGCTGTGGCCGGCGAGCACGAAGTGCAGGGTGGCTTCGGGCCAGGCCTGGGCGA
>CALCWL010000201.1 GCA_937906285.1 uncultured Rhodanobacter sp.
ACCAGCTCGCGCAGGAAGATCTCCTTGTGCGAGTACAGCGAGTGGGTGACCAGGCGCAGGACCTGGGCAACTTCGGCTTCGAACTGGCGAGTTTCGGCGACAGGCGCATTCATGGGCGGATTCAACTCCATGGCAAATGAAAATGGTGGGTCGTCGCCTCCTCGGGCATGACCGGCGGACCGACCCCGCACGATCCCCGCACCGGTGGAACCGGTCATGGAAACGCGACAACTGGGCCCGAGATTCGGGCAGCCGGCCGCGGTTTCAAGACCCGGCGGCCGATAAAATGACCCGATGACCTACCGCGGCCGCTTCGCCCCCTCGCCCACCGGACAACTGCATTTCGGCTCGCTGGTGGCCGCGGTGGGCAGCTGGCTGTGCGCCCGTCACGCCGGCGGCGAATGGCTGGTGCGGATGGAGGATATCGACCCCCCGCGCGAGGTGCCCGGCGCCGCCGCCGACATCCTCGCCGCGCTGTCCGCGTTCGGTCTGGTGGCGGATGCCCCGGTGCTGTTCCAGTCGCAGCGCACCACTGCCTATGACGAGGCGTTCGCGGCGTTGCGCGCGGCCGACCTGGTGTTTCCCTGCACCTGCAGTCGCAGCCAGCTCGCCGCCAGCGGCGGCATCCACCGCGACGGCCGCTGCATCGACGGCAGTCACGCCGATCGGGAGCCGGCGTGGCGGCTGCGCGTGAGCGATGTCGATATCGGTTTCGACGACGCTCTGCTGGGGCCGCAACGCGAGCGGCTGCGCGAAACCGTCGGCGATTTCGTGATCCGCCGCGCCGACGGCTTCTATTCCTACCAGCTCGCCTGCGTGGTGGACGACGCCTTCCAGCGCATCACCGAAGTGGTACGCGGCCAGGACCTGCTCGACTCGACCGCGCGGCAGATCTGGCTGCAGCGCTGCCTGGGCTTTGCCACGCCGACGTATCGACACCTGCCTCTGGTGCGTGACAAGGCCGGCAACAAGCTGTCCAAATCCTCCCGCGCCTGGCCGCTGAACCCCGGCGAGCCCACGCCGGCGCTGCGTCGCGCCCTCGCTTTCCTCGGACAGGCGCTGCCGGACCGACCGGTGGATGCAGGCGCCCTGCTGGCCCATGCGCTGGCCGGCTTCGACCCCGCTCGATTGCCGCATTGCAGCGGTAGTTCCCCCGACTGATCGGCTATAACTGGACGGCCGTTCACGCCGTTTTGCACGAGCAGCGCAGGCGCGCGACAACGGCAACATCCGCGTGCTTGACTTGGGCAAACAGGAGATCGACGGCATGACCCAGCGTACGGCTTTGGTTACCGGAGGAACCGGCGGCATCGGCAGCGCCATCGTGCGCCACCTGGCGAAACAGGGTCACAGGGTCGCCACCAATTACCGCGACGAAGCCAAGGCCGGGGCCTGGCGCGAAGCGATGGCGCAGGAAGGCATCGAGGTGTGCACGGTGCGCGGCGATGTGTCCGATCCCGAATCGTGCGCGGCGATGGTGCGCGCGATCGAGGAGAAATGCGGCCCGGTGGACATCCTGGTCAACAACGCCGGCATTACCCGCGACACCACCTTCCACAAGATGAGCTATCAGCAGTGGACGGACGTGATCAACACCAATCTCAACTCCTGCTTCAACGTCACCCGCGCGGTGATCGAGGGCATGCGCGCGCGCAAGTGGGGCCGCATCGTGCAGATCAGCTCGATCAACGGCCAGAAGGGCCAGCGCAGGAAAACGCCAAGTTCGGCATCACCGTCAACACCGTCTCGCCCGGCTACGTCGCCACCGACATGGTGATGGCCGTGCCGGCGGAAGTGCGCGCCAAGATCGAGGCGCAGATCCCGCTCGGCCGGCTCGGCAAACCGGAAGAAATCGCCCACGCCGTGGCCTTCCTCACCGGCGAGGAAACCGGCTGGATGACCGGCGCCAACCTGGCGATCAATGGCGGCCAGTACATGGGCTGGTGAAAGAGCAGGAGTGAGAGAAGAGGAGTGAGAAGTGAGCGAGGTGCCCCGGCTCTCTCTCTTTCCTCACTCCTCTGCACTCACTTCTCGCCTTTCCCCAGCAGCTTCTCGATCACCTTGCCCACGGCCGCGAAGGCAAACGCGCCGGTGACGTGGGTGGCCGCGCCCAGACCGCCACCGCAGGCGAGGTTCAGCGAATCGCCGCCCGGCGGGCGCGTGCCGCAGACGGTGCCGTCCGGTTGCGGGTATTGCACGTTCTGCAGCGAATAGACGGCTGAAACGCCGAAGTAGCGATCCGGGTTGCGCGGGAAATTGAAGTCGGCACGGAGCTTCTTGCGGATCAGGCTGAACATCGCGTCGTGCTCGGTGCGCGAAAGGTCGCGCACGCGAATCTGGGTAGGGTCGGTGCGACCGCCGGCCGAGCCCACGCTGACGATCGGCAGCTTGCGCCGACGGCACCAGGCGATGGTTTCCAGCTTCACGCGGAACGCATCGCAGGCATCGAGCACTACGTCGTAGCCGCGATCGAGCAGCTCGTCCAGCGTGGCCGGGGTGAGGAAGCGTTCGATCGCCTCCAGCCGGATCGCCGGGTTGATCGCATGCGCGCGCGCCGCCATCACGCCCACCTTCGACTTGCCGTACTCGCCGTCCAGCGCATGCAGTTGACGATTGGTGTTGGACACGCACACCTCGTCGGCGTCGATCAGGGTGAGCCGCCCCACCCCGCTGCGCGCCAGCGCCTCGACCGCCCACGAGCCGACACCGCCCACGCCGATCACGCAGACATGCTTCTGCGCGAGCGCACCCACGCTGCCCTGCCCGTACAGCCGCTCGACGCCGGCGAAGCGCTCGGAAGATGTATCGGCTTCGCTCATGGCGTGCGCGCCCGGACGGGCCACATGGAAGTGGTCATGTGATTTCACCTGCCGAAAAAACGCCATTTTATCGCGCCCGGCTTGGCTTCGCGGTAGCCACGCAGGCTATGCTTGCCTGCATCCTCGAAGTGGAGTCGGTCCATGCGCGTTGCCCTGATGATCCTGCTCGGCCTGGTGATTGGCATCATCGGCACCGTCAACGTGATGAACGTGCTGAGCGAGCGCAACCCGATGCCCTCGGCGGTGATGCATACGCTGGGCTACCACGTAGGTGAATTGAAGGGGGCGATCAAGGCCAACCAGTGCGACGCAACGAAGATCCAGCACCACCTTGCCCGGCTCGAGTCCACCGCCAGCGACATCACGCCGGTGTTCGGCATGGACGTCAAGGATTTCGCCGATCACGCCAGCCAGTTGCAGGATCACCTGCACCAAGCCGTGGCGGCGGCCCCGACCACCTGCGCAGCCTTGGTCGCCGTGCTCAAGCCGGTGGGTGACAGCTGCAAGAGCTGCCACGAAAAATATCGCTGAAATGCCTGCCGGGGCTCAAAAGCGGATCTTGCCGCGCAGCATCTGCGCGTACATCACCCAGTCGCCGGCGAGGCTGTACAGCGGGTGCTTGAACGTGGCCGGGCGGTTCTTCTCGAACACGTAGTGGCCCAGCCAGGCGAAGCCGTAACCGGCCACCGGCATCAGCCACAGCCAGCGCCACTGACCCGTGACCAGTGCCAGCGCCAGCGCCGCGAGCACCAGCGTGCTGCCGATGAAATGCATTCGGCGGCAGCGGCGATTGGCGTGCTCGCCGAGATAAAACGGATAAAACTCGGCGAAACTGCGAAAGGTCGACATGCTGTTGCTCCGCGAGGCGGGTGCCCCGGTGGTGTCCGACCACACCTACCAGGCGCGTTGATATTGCACCGGCGCGTCGATCGATGCACCCAGCTGCGCTGCCGCGCGGCGCGGGAAGTAGGGATCGCGCAGGCTCTCGCGGGCGATCAGCACCACGTCGGCGTCGCCATTGGCGACGATCTGCGCAGCCTGCTCCGCGCCGGTGATCAGGCCGACCGCGCCGGTGGCGATTCCGGCCTCGCGGCGGATTTGCGCCGCGAACGGCACCTGGTAGCCCGGCGCCAGCGGGATCTTCGCGTGCGGCAACAGGCCGCCGCTGGAGACGTCGATCAGGTCCACTCCCGAAGGCTTCAATAGGCGCGCCAGTTCCACGCTCTGCCCGATGTCCCAGCCGCCGACCTCCGCCCAGTCGGTGGCCGAGACGCGCAGCCACAGCGGCAGTTCTGCCGGCCACACCTCGCGCACGGCGGCGACCACCTCGCGCACCAGACGGATGCGATTCTCGAGACTGCCGCCGTAGGCATCCTCGCGCCGGTTGCTCAAGGGTGAGAGGAACTGATGCAGCAGGTAGCCATGCGCCGCGTGCACCTCGATCAACTCGAAGCCCGCCGCCAGCGCGCGTTGCGCGGCGGCGCGAAAGTCCGCGATCACCGCCCGGATGCCGGCCTCGTCCAGTGCCTGTGGCGCCGGCCAGCCGGCAGCGAACGGCAAGGCCGAGGGCGCCACGGTGAGCCAGTCGCCCTGCCCGGCCGGCACCGGGCCATGTCCGTCCCACGGCCGCAGCGTGCTGGCCTTGCGCCCGGCATGCGCCAGCTGGATGCCGGCGATCGCGCCCTGCGCCTTGATGAAACGGGTAATCGGCTGCCAGGCCTGCAACTGGGTGTCGTTCCACAGGCCGGTGTCCTGCGGCGAGATGCGCCCCTGCGCGGACACCGCCGAAGCCTCGGCGATCACCAGCGCCGCGCCGCCGACCGCGCGGCTGCCCAGGTGCACCAGGTGCCAGTCGTTGGGCACGCCGTCGGTGGCCGAGTATTCGCACATCGGCGACACCACCATGCGGTTGCGCAAGGTCAGGCTGCGTTGGGCCAGCGGATCGAACAGGTTCATGGGGAAATCCAGCGTCACGGAACGGTCGAGATGCAGACGACGGCGCCGGGAATCAAGCCACCGTGTCGCCGCGCGCGACGAAGGTCGCATCCGCCTCGCCCAACCAGTCGGCGATGCGCGAGGCGACCGGCGCCGGCGTCTTCATCCAGCCGAAATGGTCGGCCCGCGCACCGTCCAGGTCGTCGCGCGAGATCGTTTCCACGCGGCGCGCGCCCGGACCGAGCTTGCCCAGCAGCCATGCCAGCGAGGCCAGCGGACCGAGCCAGTCCTGCTGCAATCGCAGCGCCAGCACCGGCAGCTGCAGTGCAGCCAGCAAGCGCTCGAAATCCTGCGTCATGCCGGCCACCGCGTAGCGGCCGCTGCGGCCGCTGCGCGCCCAGTCGGCGATCACGCCGCGCGCCTCGTTGCCGCCGAAACCGATCCGCCGCCCGGGCAGATGGCCGACCAGCGCAGCCAGCCACGGCGCCAGCGCATAAGCGGCACCAATCAGCCAGCCGTGCCGGAACCGCCGCCAGTACGGCGCGCCGCTGGCGACCAGCACCATGCCGGCGACATCGCGTGGATGCAGGCTGGCGTAAAGCAGTCCGAGCTGGCCGCCCAGGCTGTGGCCACCCAGCCAGCAACGCGCCTGCGGCCAGCGCTGGCGCACGGCTGCCATGCCGGCGGGCAGGTCGTCCTGCAACAACTGGCGATAACCCCAGTCGCAGCCGCGACCGGCGCGCCGGTCGCTGGAGCCGATGCCGCGCCATTCGTGCACCACCACGGCGACACCGGTCGCCGCCAGCGCCTGGGCCAACGGCAGGTAATGCCGCGCCGGCATGCCCATGGCCGGCATCCAGTACAACAGCCGCCGCCAGCGGCCAGCCGGAAGCGCAGCCAGCAATTCGCAGCGCGCGCCATCGGCGGCGATGACCGGGACGAACAGCGGCTCGGCCGCGACGGGAACGTTCTGGTTGAGATGGTCGGGCATGGCGACAGGCTAGCGACTTGTCCTCGCCACTACAAAAAAAGAGGCCGGCTCGCGCCGGCCTCTTCACGCTGACTGCGCCACCGCGATCAGACGGGGGTGACGTCTTCGGCCTGCAGGCCCTTCTGACCGTCGACCACCTTGAAGGTGACCTTCTGCCCTTCCTGCAGGCTCTTGAATCCCGAACCAGTGATGGCGCGGAAATGCACGAACACGTCGGGGCCGCTCTCACGGCTGATGAAGCCGAAACCCTTCGCGTCGTTGAACCACTTGACTGTACCCGTTTCACGATCCGACATGACTCACACTCCGATCCAATCCAGACTCTATCGACTAACCGGCCACAGGGGGCCGACGGTTTACTGAGCATGCCAAGGTCGGGTGCAACAGACGGATTCAGGAAATCCCCAGTGGGCACTCACGCCGCCAAGCAGACGCAGCGATTCAAGCATAACGGATTTTTGGAAGAAAAGTGATTTGTCAAGCGGCTTGTCACGACAGCGGTCGCGGCGGCCGAAATCCGTCGCCGATCCGCGCCCCTCACGGGGCCGGGGCGGGTTCGCCGGCGGCCGGCGCCGGCCGATCCCGCCGCGCGGGCTTCAGGTTTTCTTTACTTCACTTGCGGTTTAGTTGATGCGTTCGACCTCCCGCCAGACCCGGTGCTTGCGGCCGGTCCCATGCACAGGAGAGCATCATGACCACCCCGTTCCGCCTGGCTCTGGCTGCCACGGCCGCCACCTTGCTTGTCGCCGGCTGCGCCGGCAAAACCGAGACTCGCCCGGCACCAGCCACCTCCCGCACCACCACCCGCTCGACTGCGCCATCGGCGCCTGCCCCACGCTCCAGCCGCCACGCCGCCGCCCCCAGCGATACGAACCTGCCGGAACAGACCGGCATCCCCGCCTGCGACGACTACCTGTCCAGCTACCTCGCCTGCCACCGGGCAGCCGGCATCTTCTCGGCCGAACAGCTGCCGCTGCGCTACGAGGCGATGCGCACCAACCTGCTGCGCGACTCGCAGGACCCGGATGTCCGTCCGCAACTGGCCGAGCGCTGCAACTCGCTGGCGCGCAGCCTGCGCGAGGCGCTGCATGGCAAGTCCTGCAGCCCCAACCCGGCCCCGGCGGGCAGCACGCCGTAGGCAGGGCGCCTAAGCCAGTCGACGCAGCTCGGTGCGCAGCGACCGGGCGAAGGCGGCTGGTCGCGAGCGGACCACACGCACCTGCGGCGTGCCATGCCATCGCGCGGTATCGAGCAGGGTTTGAGCCAGTGCCGCCAGCAGGCGCGGCTCGATCTTCACGCCGGGTTCGAGTTCGATCGACTTGACCTCGAACAGGCCTTCGCCGCGATGCGCCTTGGCGTCGAGCCGCCCCACCAACCGGCCGCGATGCAGGATCGGCAGCACGAAATAGCCGTAGCGCCGTCGTGCGGCCGGCGTGTAGCACTCCAGACTGTAGTCGAAATCGAACATAGCGCGCAGCCGCGCGCGATCCCACACCAGCGGATCGAACGGCGACAGCAGCGCCGTGCGGGTGGCGCGCAGCCGTCCGCCCAGCGCCCGTTGCAGCAGGTCGGCGTGATCGCGATGCACGTAACCGGGGGCCGCCCAGCCTTGCACCGCCACCGTCAGCAGCTCGCCGCTGGCCAGCAGCGGCGCCAGCTCGGCCGCGGCGACTCGCGGCTTCAGGCGGTGGTAGTCGGCGATCCATGCGGCCGGGGTCACACCGAGCGCACGCACGGCGTCCAGGATGAAGCGGCGACGCAGCGCGGCGGCCGGGAGCGCGGCCACCTGCGGATCGGGTGGCGGGTCGAGTTGCGCCAGCACTCGCGCGCTCAAGTCGTACACCCGCTGGAAACGTTCACGCCGCAACACCATCAGTTCGCCCAGCGCGAACCATGCTTCCAGCCAGCGCTTCTCCGGCTTCCACTCCCACCAACCCGAGCCGACCGCGCCCTCCTGGCGGGCAAAATCTGCCGCGCGCACCGGGCCGTCGGCGCGAATCCGCGCGAGCAAACCGTCCATGCCGCTGCGCTGTTCGCGATGCATGCGCGCCGCGTGGCGGTGCGCCCAGTGGTTGTCACGCCGGGCCAGCCAGGCGCGATGCCACGGCAGATCGGCGGCGCTGACGAAGCAGGCCTCGTGCGCCCACGTTTCAGCCAGCCTGCCGTCGGCCAGCGCCTCGTCCAGCCAGTCCATCGGGTAATCGCCCAACCGCGCGTGCAGCACCAGGTACGGGCTGCGCGCCACCACGTGAATGGTGTCGATCTGCAGCAAGCCCATGCGCTCGACGGCGGTCACCACGTCGGCGCGCCGGGCGCGGCGTCGGGTGGCCTGCAGCAAGCCCTGTGCCCCCAGTTGCAGCAGGCGTGCCTGGGCGAGGCCGAGCGCGGGCGCAGCTGAAGGCCGGCTCAACGGCACTGGGCCCTTACCCGCACCGGCGGACGATCTTGAGCGGACATATACACATCGCTTGCTAGGGTCGAGAAGAGTCCGGTGCGGCAGCATGCGCGACCGGGCCCGCGTACTTCGGACACCCATTCTGGCATGGAGGATTCCCTCATGAATTTGCGCACTTCCCTGTACGGCGGCCTGCTGGCCGGCGGGTTGTTGTTCGCCGGCACGAGCCTGGCGCAGGACACTCCCGCTCCAGCCGCTTCCGCTTCCGCCACCGCCGCCGATACCGCCACGTTCAACACGCCGCAGGGTCAGGTCGTGGTCAACAGCGCACCGGCACCGGCGCCGACAATCGGCCCGGCGCCCTCGTTCCAGCAATTGGCGGCGGGCGGCAAGAGCATCACCGAGGAACAGGCCTCGGCTTATCCTCCGCTGGCCAACGACTTCCTCAACGCGGACAGCAACAAGAACGGCAAGATCAGCGAAACGGAGTACGCACGCTGGGTCAAGCAGTTGCGTTGAACCCGCGGACGCGATGCCCGTGAATCGTGCATTCACGGGCATCGGATAAACTTGCCGGTCTGAATCGACGGCCGGCAACGCGCTCGCCGCGCACTGGAAAAACACCATGAAACTCCCGCTCGCCGCGGCCTTTGCGGCATGGGTCTGCGTGGCCGCCGCCACGGCGCATGCGCAAAATCCCGACCCGATGGACATCCGTGGCTGCACCGCGATCGAGAGCGACGCGCAGCGGCTGGCCTGCTACGACAAGGCCACCGGCCGGGTCAACCTGCCGGTGGCGCAAAAGCGCACGGTGCAGGCGACGGAGGGCGACGTATTCGGCCACGATCATCCCGGCACACCCGCGGCCGGCCCCGGCAACAGCGAGGTGGCAGTGCCGCTGTCGCTGCTGGACAGCCGCTGGGAGCTGGCGCCGGAAAGCAAGCTGGGCACCTTCAACGTGCGCGGCTACAAGCCGGTCTACGTGCTGCCCATCTTCGCCAGCAGCAACCAGAACAACCAGCCGAACAGTCCCAACCCCGACAACGACGCCGCCGGCAGCGAGCGGCTGGACAACATCGAGGCGAAGTTCCAGCTGAGCCTCAAGGCCAAGATCTGGCAGGGCGTGTTCGGTGACGCCGGCGACTTGTGGGTGGGCTACACCCAGTCGTCGCGCTGGCAGGTCTACAACTCCACGCTGTCGCGCCCGTTCCGCGAGACCGACTACGAGCCCGAGGCCATGCTGATGTTCGACACCAGCTACCACCTGCTGGGTTGGGAGGGGCGCCTGCTGGGCATCGGTTTCAACCACCAATCCAACGGCCGCGGGCTGCCGCTGTCGCGCAGCTGGAACCGGCTGATCGCCAACGTCGGTTTCGAACGCGAGAACTGGACGGTGATGATCCGGCCATGGTGGCGCATTCCCGAATCGCGAAGCATCGACGACAACCCCGACATCAGCGATTACGTGGGACGCGGCGAGGTGGAGATCGTGCACGAGTGGAACGGCCAGGAATTCGGGCTGACCCTGCGCGACTCGTTCCGCGGCGGCAGCCGCCAGCACGGATCGTTGCGCTTCGGCTGGAGCTTCCCGATCGCCGGCAACCTGCGCGGCTACGCGGAACTGTTCAAGGGCTACGGCGAGAGCCTGATCGACTACAACCACAACGCCACCTACCTCGGCGTGGGCGTGTCGTTGCTGGACTGGTACTGACCGGCGCGGTGGCGCCGGAGCGATCCGCAAGAGCATCGCGCACCCTGTGCGCGATGCATTTTCCCGAATCCCGAATACCTGGCCGCGAGCAGGATGCTCAGTGGTGGTGGCCGCCCGCACCGTGCACGTGGCCGTGCGCCAGTTCTTCCTCGCTGGCAGCGCGCACGTCGGTGACTTCGATGGCGAAATGCAGGGTCTTGCCGGCCAGCGGGTGGTTGCCGTCGATGAAGACCTTGTCGTCCTCGACGCGGGTGACGGTGACATTGATCTCGCCCTGCGGGCCGCGGCCCTGGAACTGCATGCCGGGCTGGATGTCCTCCACGCCCTGGAAGGCCGAACGCGGCACTTCCTGCATCAGCTCCGGATGGTGCACGCCGTAACCCTCTTCCGGGGCGACGTCGGCGGTGAACTTGTCGCCCGTCGAGCGGCCTTCCAGCTGCTTTTCCAGGCCCGGCACGATCTGGCCGCCGCCGTGCAGGTAGGTCAGCGGGTCGCGACCGGCGGAGCTGTCGATGACCTGGTTCTGGTCGTCGGTGAGGGTGTAGTGGAAGGCGGCAACGGAATCTCGGGCAATCTGCATCATCTGGCCTCGCTCGGGGGGTCCATGGGAGCCGACAAGGGTCGGCAAAGGGACAAAGCCTAGCAGACGGCGCGTGCACGGCCCGCGCAGAACGCCCTCGCGGGCGCCAACGGACAGTTCGATTCAGGCCCGGCAACCGTCGGGGCCCGCCCCTCGCCCACGTTGATGGTTCACTTCTGCAAGCGGGCCCGCGTGTCGCGGCCGATCTTCTGCGGCGTGTCGGTGGGCGCGTAGCGCCTGACCACCTGGCCGTCGCCATCGACCAGGAACTTGGTGAAGTTCCACTTGATCGCCTCGCTGCCGAGGATGCCCTTGCCCTCGCTCTTCAGCCACTGGTACAGCGGCGCGGCGTGCTCGCCATTGACCTCGATCTTGGCGAACATCGGGAAGGTCACGTCGAAGCGGGTGCTGCAGAAATCCTTGATTTCGGCGTCGCCGCCCGGTTCCTGGTGACCGAATTGGTCGCAGGGAAAGCCCAGCACCACCAGGCCCAGATCGCGCTGCTCCCGCCACAACGCCTCCAGGCCCTCGTACTGGGGGGTGAATCCGCACTGCGAGGCAACATTGACCACCAGCAGGGTCTTGCCGCGCCATTCGCCGAGCGAGCGCGGCTTGCCGTCGATGTCGGTCACGGTGAAATCGTGGATGCTGGTCATGGCTTGCTCCGGAACGGCGACGGGTGTCCCGCCAGCGTACGCCATCGACGCAGGCTCCGGCATATCCATATGCGGCATGCTCCTTTGGCGCCGCTGGTGCGCGCGGCTACCGTCAAGGCGTCCCGTCATGCCGGATTCGCCGTGCTCCATCTCGCTCTCGCGCTGCTGTCCCTGCTGCTGCTGGCCGGCGTGTTCAGCCGCGCGCCGGACGACCGATGATCGTCAGCCCTGTGTGGCTGGAATCTCGAATACCTGGCGCAGATAGGCCACGTAGGCCGGGTCCTCGCACATGTTCTTGCCGGGGGAATCGCTGAGTTTGGCCACCGGCTGCCCGTTGCAGCGGATCATCTTGATCACGATATTGATCGGCGCCGGGCCCACGTCGTTGGTGAGGTTGGTGCCCACGCCGAAGGCGAGCTGGCAGCGGCCGCGGAAATGCGCGTAGAGCTGCATCACGCGAGGGATGTCCAGCCCGTCGCTGAACACCAGCACCTTGTTGCGCGGGTCGACGCGGTTGTCGCGGTAATGCGCCAGCACCTTCTCGCCCCAGGCGAACGGATCGCCGGAATCGTGGCGCGTGCCGTCGAACAGCTTGCAGAAGTACATGTCGAAATCACGCAGGAAGGCATCGAGTCCGTAGACATCGGACAAGGCGATGCCCAGATCACCGCGATACTCCTTCGCCCACGCCTCCAGCGCTGCCACCTGCGAATCGCGCAGCCGCGGCCCCAGCGCCTGGTGCGCCTGCAGGTATTCGTGCGCCAGCGTGCCCAGCGGGGTCAAGCCCAGTTCGCGGGCCAGCCACACGTTGCTGGTACCGGCCAGCTGCGGTCCCAGCTCGTCGCGCAGGGTGGTGACGACCTCCTGCTGCCAGCGCCGCGAATAGCGCCGGCGGGTGCCGTAATCGGCGATGCGGCAGAGCGCATAATCCGGCGCATCGCGCAGCATGGCGATCTTGTCGTGCAGACGCCGACGCCCTTCGGCCAGATCCAGCCCGGCACTGGTGCGGCGGAAATACACCTCGTTGACGATCGCCAGCAGCGGCACCTCGAACATGATCGTGTGCAGCCAAGGCCCGCGGATGCGGATCTCGATCTCCCCCGCCACGTCAGGCGAGGGCGCGATTTCCACGTACTTCTCGTTGAGCTGGAACAGCCCCAGGAAATCCACGAAATCGCTCTTGATGAAGCGCCAGCCGCGCAGGTAATCCAGCTCATCGGCACGAAAGCGCAGGCGGCACAGCGCAGCCAGTTCGGTACGGATGTCGTCGATGCACGAAACCAGGTCGATCCCCGGCGTGCGGCACTTGAAGCGGTATTCCACCTCCGCCCCGGGATACTGGTGCAGCACCACCTGCATCATCGAGAACTTGTACAGGTCGGTGTCGAGCAGCGATTCGATGACCATCAGGCGCCCAGGCAGGAGGAAACGGCAGCGCCGGCCATTATCCATGGTCGGCCACCGGCGCCGGGCAAAATAAAACCCCATCGGCCAGGGGAGGACCGATGGGGTTTGTCAGGCGGCCTCCAGGGGAGGTAAGGCCGGCCCCTCAGCAAGGCGATGGATTGCCCCGCTTCTTGTCGCCGTCACGGCGATACACGGGCTTAGTGTGTACGCCCCCGCGTGAGTTCAACGTGCACGCCCGTCGCCGTTCAGCGCCGCGACAGGTGCACGGCCCTGCCCTGGGCCAAGGCTGGCCCTACACTGAGGCCACTGCCCGGAGAACCCCATGCGCGCAAGCTGGATCGAAGCCACCCTGATGACGCGGATCGCCGCCCTGCTTGCGATCGGCCTGGCGCTTCTCGGCAGCAGTCGATTCGCGCGCGCCGCCGAACTGCGCATCGACCTGGGCCATGGCGCCACCCGCTGGAGCACCGCCACCCTGCTGGCGCGCCCGGATGCGCGCACCATCACCGTGCTCGGCGACGTGGCGTTCAAGCGCACCCGGAACTACCGTGCCGTGCCGCTGGCCGGATTGCTGCCCGGCATCGCAGCCGGCGATCACCTGCAATTTGTCGCCAAGGACGGCTTTGTTGCCGAGATACCCGCGGCGCTGATCCTGAACCGGCGCGGCAGCACCGCCTGGCTGGCGATCGAGGACCCCGCCCGGCCGTGGCCCGCACTGCCCGGCGGGCACGGCCGCGCCGGCCCGTTCTACGTCGTGTGGACCCAGCCGCGTGCGGCGGGTGTGGGGCCGGAACAATGGCCGTACCAGCTGGCCGCGATCCGCCGCGCCGACAGCGTGGCCGCACGGTTCCCGGCCATCCTGCCGGCCCCCGCCACGCCGGCGGACAGCGCCGTGCGGCGGGGGCTGGCCGTGTTCCAGCGCAGCTGCTTCGCCTGCCACACCCTCAACGGCGCCGGCGACGCCCGGCTCGGGCCGGACCTCAACATTCCGTACAACCCCACCGAGTACCTGCGTGCCGACCTGCTGCGCGGCTACATCCGCGATCCGCAGTCGCTGCGCCGCTGGCCGCAGGCGAAGATGCCGGGCTTCGGCACGCAGGCGCTCTCCGACGCCGACCTGGATGCCCTGCTGAGCTATCTGCGCCACATGGCGGGGAGAAAAACGCCGCCGCGCGGCGGGCACTGAGTTTTCAGCGCGGCGCGACCCGGGCCTGCGCACCGTGTGGCGGCGGCATCAGCGCTTCCAGCGCGCGGTCGCGGCGCGGCTCCCGTTCGCGCGCCAGCGCGCGTACCTCGGCGTAGAACGCCGTCCAGTCCCGCCCCGAGCGGCGAAACAGCGCGTCGAACGCCGGCACCCAATGGTCGTACACGCCGAACGGCAACAGCCGCGCATTGTTGATCGGCTGGGCCACCCACGCGTCGTAGCGGTGGTCGCCGGGCCATTGGCGTTCGCGCCACTGCGCGTAGCGTGCGCGGAAGGCGGCGATCTCCGCCTGCTTGCCGGCTTCCATCGCCTCGGCATCGACGCCGCTGGCATACAACACCTTCAGGCGCTCGCGCAGATCCAGCACGAGCCGGGTGAAGCCGTCGGCGATCGCGTCCTCGTGGCCCTGTGCCGGCGGCAAGCCGCGCGAGGCGCGCCATTCGCGCAGGCCCTGACGCTGCACGAGGCTGGCGAAGGATTCGTTGAACGCGCTGTCGCCTTTCACGTAGATCAGCTGGTGCGCCAGCTCGTGGAAAATCGTGCCGGCCAACTCGTCGTCGTCCCAGCGCAGCATGCTGGACAGCACCGGATCGGCGAACCAGCCCAGCGTCGAATACGCCGGCACGCCGCCGATCCACACATCGTCGCCGCGGGCCTTCCAGCGTGCGGCATCGGCTTTCGCCGCCTGCTCGCTGAACCAGCCCCGATAGGCCACGCAACCGGCGATCGGAAAGCACTGCGGCACCGCCTGCACCGAATAGCGTGGCGCAGCGAACACGTTCCACACCACATAGTCGCGATCCAGCGGCACATAGCCGGTGTAGCTGCGGTTGTCGGGCAGGCCGAGTTCGCGCGAGGCGAACCGGCGCGCCTGCAGCGCCAGGCGCAGGCGCGCGGCCAGCTGGGGGTCGGTGTGCGGGGCCGTCAGCATGCGCTCGATCGGGCGTCGATGCACGATGAGTTCGGCCTGGCCGTGGGCGGCCTGTGCGTAGTAGCGCACGCTGCTGCAGGCGGCCAGGGCGAAGCCCGCCACCATCAGGAGGGCAAACCGGAACACCACGGCGGATGCGCTTGACGACGGCAAAAGCATCCACCGATTGTGCCTGAACGCCCGATGCCACCGGACGCGGCGGCGATCAATGGCGACGGTCGTCGCGGTCGCGCGAACGGCGCTCGCCGCGGTGCGGGTCGCGATGCCCCGAGCGACCATCGTCGCGGTAATGGGCGCGGTCATTGTCGTGGTGGCGATAGTCGCGCCCGTAGTCGCGCCCGCGATAGCGCGGATAGCGCGAACCGCCATACCAGTGCGAGCTGATGCCGATGCTCACCCCGGGCGCATAGCAGCAACCGTAGTAGCCGCCGTAATAGCCGCCGTAGTAGGTCGGTCCGTAATAACTGTCGTAAGGCGAGGCGTAGTACGTGGTGCCGGTCCCGTAATAGGCGTCACCAGCCGGCCCGCCCCCGCGCACGTAGGTGTAGCCGGGGTCGTAATAGCAGCCGGACAGCGCGGCCGCCACCGCCATCAGTCCAACGCAAGCGAACAGTCGTTTCATGGTCCACCTCCGCGGTGCTTCTCAAGCCCCACGCTGGACCAGGCCGCTTGAACTCTCCCTGAGCGAGACCGGCGCCGCGACACCGGCTCGCCCGGGCAGATTCAGCCCTTGCGCTTGCCCAGATCGTCGCGCGGCGATGTCGTCACGGACGCATCGCCCGTGCCATTCACCGGCGCGTGCATCTCCGTCACGTTCGCGGCCGGATGCGACGGGTTGGCGCCGGGCCACGACGGCTCGCGCTGATCCCGCTCGTGCTTGGCGTCGAGCAAGGCCTGGATGTGGGCCACGGCCTCTTCCGGGCTGATGTGCGCCACCGGCTGGTCGGCCGGGCGCGGGCGAACGGGCGCCGACCTGGGCGTCGGCCGAGTCGCGACCCGAGGTGCGGCTGGACGCGTGGCCGCCGGCTTCTTCGCGGCCGTTTTCTTCGCGGCAGGCTGCTTTGCGGGCGCAGCCTTGGCCACGGATTTCACGGGCACGGCTTTGCGTACGGCGGACTTGCGCGGTGCCGGCTTGCGCGAGGCCGCGCTGGCGCGGGCCCGAGACTTCTTCGCTGCCGGTTTCGGCGCAGCCTTGCGGACAGCGACCTTCTTCGTCGCCGGCCGCCGGGACGTCGTCTTCGTCGCGCTGCGCGGGCTGGCCGTGCGCTTGGCGGCGGCTTTCTTCGAGGCGGTCTTCTTCGCCGGGGATTTCCTGGCGGCTGCCTTCTTCACCGCGACCTTTTCCGCCGGAGCTTTCTTGGCGACGGACTTCTTCGCGACGGACTTCTTCGCGGCGACCTTCTTCGCAACTGATTTCTTCACGACAGACTTCTTGACGGCGGCTTTCTTTCCGGCGGGCTTTTTCGCACCGGACTTCTTCGCCGATGCTTTCCTTGCCGCGGACGTCTTCGCTGCCGACTTGCGGGTCATTGCCATGCGTTGGTTCTCCTGCGGTGAGCGGTGAGCAACGCGGCCAGTATGCGCGTATCGGCGCTCCACGGCATTACGCAGCGCACGAAGCGTTCATCTGCACGCCAGGCGAGGGAGCACGCCTCAGCGCGGATGCATCAGCGCATCCAGGAAATGCGGCAGCACGCGATGATTGATCGCGATGGTGAACAGCACGCCATAGGCCGCGCCCCACAGGTGCGCGCTGTGGTTGACGTTGCCCTGCCCGCGCCGGTCCATGTAGATCGAATAGGCGGTGTACAACACCGCGTAGACGATCGCCGGCATCGGAATCACCAGCACGATGATCTGCTGCCACGGCGCAATCAGGATGTAGGCGAACAGCACCGCCGATACGGCGCCCGACGCACCCAGGCTGCGATAGTCCGGGTTGTTCCGGTTCTTCAGCCAGGTCGGCAGGATCGAGATCACCAGCCCGCCGATGTAGAACAGCGCGAACCCCAGCGTGCCGAGCATGCCGGTGTAGAACGGTTCCATCGCACGCCCGAAGAAGAACAGCGTGATCATGTTGAACAGCAGGTGGCCGAAATCCGCGTGCACCACGCCGTAGGTCACCAGCCGGTGGTACTCGCGCTGGCGGGTGATCGCCGGCGGCCACAGGATCAGGTCGTTCATCAGCCGCGCGTTCTTGAACGCCATGAACGAGACGACGCAGGTGATGGCGATGATGGCCAGGGTGATCGGCATGGACGGTTCCATAACGCAAAGGTCGGCATCTTGGCGCCTTGCCCCGGGCTTGTCGACTCGCCGCACGGCCCCCGTGCTTATGCCCGGTACGGCGCGGCTTATGCGAAAGCGGCAGTGTCGCCACCCGGGCCGCCCCTCTATCATCTGCCGCTTTGCACCGCGCCCCGCGGTCGGACGAAACGCATGAGCCTGCTCCGTTACCTGCATCTGGACGTCTTTGCGGCCACCCTCGGCGGCGGCAACCACCTGGGCGTGGTGATCGGCGCGGATGGCTGGGACAGCGCGGCGATGCAGCGTTTCGCGCGCTGGACGGCGCTGGTGGAAACCACCTTCCTGCTGCCGCCGACCGCCCCCCGGGCGAGCTACCGGGTGCGCATCTTCACGCCGCACGAGGAGATCCCGTTTGCCGGCCACCCCAGCATCGGCAGCGCCCATGCGGCGCTGGAAGCAGGCCTGGCCACGCCGCGCGACGGACTGTTGTGGCAGGAATGCGGCGCCGGCGTATTGCCGATCCGGGTCGAAGGCACCGGCGCCACGCGCGAACTGCTGCTGCGCTCGCCGGGCGAACGCGTGCTGGCGACCGGCCGCGACGCAAACCCGCTGCTGGCCGCAGCGTTGCACGGCGTAACCGATGGTGCGCTGCCGCCGGCGCTGGTCGACGGCGGCCGACGCTGGTGGCTGGCTGAGGTCGCCGACGAGGCCAGCCTGCGCGCCTGGCAACCCGACCACGCGGCAATCCTTGCGCTGGCCCGCGCCAGCAGCAGCATGGGGCTGTGCGCCTTCGCGCGCGTGGCATCGGACCAAGCCCGGCTGGTCGTACGCGCGTTCCCCGCCGGCGTGGGCATCGTGGAAGATCCCGCCTCTGGCGCCGCCAACGGATTGATTGCTGCGTACATCGCTCGGACCGAACCGCACGGCCAGCTGGCCCGCGGCTACCGCGTCAGCCAGGGCCGCGAAATCGGCCACGACGCGCAGCTGATGGTGCACATCGACCGCGACGCGATCTGGGTCGGTGGGCGCAGCCATACCGTCATCGACGGCCGCCTGGCCTGGTCGCCCGGCGCTGACACGCACACGCCCACGGCTTAAGCTCGACGCACCTGCGACCGCCGGGAGCGCTGCATCGTGTTTCATCCCTTGCACAGGCTGGGCCGCGCCCTGGCCCGTTACCTGTCGAAGCCGCGCGTCGGCGCCATGCACTTCGGCACCTCGCGCTACGAGATGCTGGAGACATCGTTGCGGCCCGCCGACGTGCTGCTGGTGGACGGCAGCAGCCGCATCGGCAGCGCGATCAAGTACGTCACCCAGTCGAGCTGGTCGCATGCGGCGCTGTACGTGGGCGACGCCCTGCACGACCGCTTCCCCGCCCTTGGCGCGCACGTGCTGATCGAAGCCGACGTGGTGGAGGGCGTGCGTGCGCTGCCGCTGGAGGCGTATCGTGGGGCGCACACGCGCATCTGCCGCCCGGTCGGGCTGCACGCGGGCGAGATCGAGCAGGTGATCGAACACGCCGCGCGCCGCCTCGGCCAGCTCTACGACATGCGCAACGTGATCGACCTGATGCGCTACCTGCTGCCGACGCCGCCGGTGCCTGGACGCTGGCGCCGGCGCCTGCTGGCGCTGGGCAGCGGCGAGCCGACCCGGGCGATCTGCTCGTCGCTGATCGCGGCGGCCTTCCACAGCGTGCGCTACCCGATCCTGCCGATGCTGGAGCGCGACTACCGCCAGTTGCGCGGCGCCCAGCGCGCGCGCCGGGAGATCCTGCACATCCGCAGTTCCAGGCTGTTCGCGCCGCGCGACTTCGACATCTCGCCTTACTTCCGCATCGTCAAGCCGATGATCGAAAGCGGCTTCGATCCGCATCATCTGAGCTGGGCAACCCTGGCGTCAGAGGATCTGGTACCTGCCGATGCGCCGCCGTCAACGGCGTCGGCGCAAACGCCAGACTGAATCGGACCACGCAAGTCAGCGCAGGTTCGGCAGCGCCTCCAGGCACGACTTGCGGCACAAATAGCGCTGGTTGGTCGCGGCGCCGTCGTACAGATAAGCCGCGCCGCCAGCGAAAATCTGCCACTGATAGAGCTTCCCCGCGCGACGCAGGGTGCCGCGATAGCTGCACGGCATGATGATCGCCTCGGCATCGAACGTGGTCGCATCGACCATCTCGGCCAACGCGAAATAACGCGATACATCGGCGCGGTCGAGCGTCAACGCACTGCAGATGTCGGCGTCGGCGCGGGCGTTGTCGAGCTGCCGCTGCAGCGACACCACTTCGATAGCGTCACCACTGCGCACCGGCGCACACGCCGCCAGCGCCGCGCACAACGCGATCATGCCGAATGCCCTCACGGCTTGCTCCCCGCCGTCAGGGCATGCAGCAGCTGGGCGCCCTCGGTGACTTCCTTGCGCGCTATCGCGCCATGCGCATAGACGTCGCTCAGCAGATTGAGACCGAATTGCCCGACCAGCAGGTCCACCAGGTACTTCAGCGACTTCAGCTGCTCCGGCGTCGGCGTCTCGAACGCCTTCTGCGCCGGCTGGAACATGCCCACCACCTCGATGCCCAGCGAGTCCTGGTTGGAGGGGTAGCGCGACGGATAGGCCTTGCCCAGTTCGTGTCGCGAGAGGTTCCTCGCACGGCTGCCGAACCCCACGCCCTTGGCATGCATCAGCGAGGAAATCGTCTTCAGTTCGTGCGGATCGCAGCCGTGCTCGACCTGGCAACGCGCCAGCAGCACGCCCACGTGCCAGCACACCTGGTCGACGCGGGCGGTCTGGTAGATCTGGCCGGCCTTGTCGATCAGGAAATGCGCACCGGTCTGCTTGCCGCCGGCATAGGCGCTGAACGTGCTGGTGGCGTTGGAGGAGTCGGTCCGGTGCAGCACGATGGCATGGACGGCATCCAGGCTGCCATGCTCGATCGACGCATACAGCTTGACCTCGATCGCCGGGTCGACCAGCTTGCCCTTGTCCAGCGTTGCCATCGGCCGCCCTCCCCTGGAGATGCGCCGCCGCCCGATGGCGGGCGCGGCGCGTTGGAAATTCCGTCGCACGATGCTGCAGCCCCCGGCCGGAGGCGTCAAGCAACCGGCATCAGGCCGCCGCGCCCGCCGCCTGCCCCGACGCCCACGCCCACTGGAAGTTGTAGCCGCCGAGCCAGCCGGTGACGTCGACCACCTCGCCGATGAAGTACAGCCCCGGCACCAGCTTCGACTGCATGGTGCTGGAAGAGATGCCGGCGGTGTCGACCCCGCCCAGGGTGACCTCGGCGGTGCGATAACCCTCGGTGCCGCTGGCGGTGATCGGCCAGTCGCCGAGTTGCTCGCCGATGCGTGCCAGCTCGGCGTCCCGGTACTGGCGCATCGGGCGGTTCCCCAGCCACTGCTCGCACAGGCGTTGCGCCAACCGTTTGGGCAGCAGCTCGCCGAGCACCGTTTTCAGTTCGGCCAGAGGACGCGCCGCGCGTTGTTCGAGCAGGTGCGCGCCGACGTCGAGATCGGGCAGCAGGTCGATGCGCAGGTCGTCGCCGGGCTGCCAGTACGAGGAAATCTGCAGGATCGCCGGCCCGCTGATCCCGCGGTGGGTGAACAGCGTGCCGGCACGGAAGCGCTGCTTGCCCACCCGCGTTTCCACCACCGGCAGGGCCACGCCGGCCAGATCCGCGTAATGCTCCTGATGCTTGCCGCTCAGCGTCAGCGGCACCAGCCCCGCGCGCGTGGGCAGCACCTCGTGGCCGAACTGGCGCGCCAGTTCGTAGCCGAAGCCGCTGGCGCCCATGCTGGGAATCGACAGCCCGCCCGAGGCCACCACCAGCGAGTCGGCATGCACCTCGCCGCGCGCGGTGAGCACGCTGAAGCCCTCCGGCGCCCTGCGCACGCGCTGCACGCCGCAGTTCGCCTCCACCGTGGCGCCGGCGGCGGCGCACTCGTCCAGCAGCATGCGCACGATCTGTTTCGAGGAGTCGTCGCAGAACAGCTGGCCGAGCTCCTTCTCGTGGTACGCGATGCGATGCTTCTCCACCAGCGCGATGAAATCCCATGGCGTGCAGCGCGCCAGCGCGGACTTGGCGAAATGCGGGTTGGCCGAGAGGTAGTTGGCCGGCGTCGTACCCAGGTTGGTGAAGTTGCAGCGCCCGCCGCCGGACATCAGGATCTTCTTGCCGACCTTGTTGGCGTGGTCGACCACCAGCACGCGACGGCCACGCTGGCCGGCGGTGATCGCGCACATCAGGCCGGCAGCGCCGGCGCCGATGATCAGCACATCCACTTTCACGAATACGGGTTCCCGCGGAACTGGTCGGGCATTATCGCCTGACGGCATCGCTTACACTGAACAACCCGCCCTGTCCGAGCCGCCGCCATGCCCTCCTTCGACGTGATCTCCGAAGTCGACAAGCACGAACTGACCAATGCCGTGGACCAGGCCAACCGCGAGCTGGGCACACGCTTCGACTTCAGGGGCGTGGACGCGAAGTACGTGCTGGAAGATTTCGTGATCGCCCAGAGCGCACCCAGCGAGTTCCAGCTGCAGCAGATGCTGGACATCCTGCGTGCCCGCTTGATCGCGCGGAAGATCGACGTGCGCGCGCTCGACATCGCCGACCCGGAAACCAACCTTGGCGGTTCGCGGCAGAAGATCACGGTCAAACAGGGCATCGAACAGCCGGTGGCGAAGAAGCTGGTGGCCGCGCTGAAAGCAGCCAAGCTCAAGGTCGAGGCGCAGATCAACGGCGACAAGCTGCGCGTCAGCGGCAAGAAGCGCGACGACCTGCAGGCGGCGATGGCGGTGTTGCGCAAGTCCGAGGTCGAGCTGCCGCTGCAGTTCGACAATCTGCGCGATTGATTCGGGTCCGGGCAAAAGCGTCGGACGATCCATGCAGGGCGGGCACGGCCCGCCGGTTTTTGCCTTGCGACATCGCGACAGGGACGGCGGGTGGTGCCCGCCCTGCGCCCGTGTTGCCGAGTCACGAATCCCTACGCCTTGGACAACAACCGCCCGCCCATTGCGGCATTCACCGCCACTACCACGATCACCGCCAACGCGTGCGTCAGCAGGTCGGTGGCGGCGGAGTCGAAGGCGTGGCAGATCTCCAGCAGGCTGGCCGAGGCCGCTGCGCTGGCCAGGCCGATCAGCACCGCGGCGAGCACCGGCCGCAGCGGGCAGGCGCGGCGCAACAGCACGATCAGCAGCGCGGACAGCGGGATCGAGAAAGCGATGATGAAGACCAGGCAATCGGCGGACTGATGTACCCCGGCCACTTCCGTGCCCGGCGCGACCCAGTTGCGCAGGCAGCCGAGACCACTGGCGCCGATCCACAGCAGAGCCCCGGGCACCGGCAACCAGGCCCAGGCGCCATGCCGCCCCGGCACGCCCAGCGCGAACGCCGCCCAGGCCGCGCCCACCGCCGTAAGCACCGCGCCGATGCCGGCCCAGGCCAGGTCCGGCGTGGCGGCCCATCGCCGCAGCATCGGGCTGGCGCCGTAATGCAGCAGCAGCCCGACCGCCAGCGCCGCCACCAGCGACAGCCAGCCGGCGGTGCGCAGCCATGGCGGCAGCAGTCGCCGCACTGGCACCAGCTCGGTACCCAGGCGGTCGATCAGCGCCTCATGGACTCGCGGGTCGGACATCACGTCAGGGTTCTCCATGGAAACGCCCGCGCAGCGCCTTCAGCGCGCGATGCAGGTTCACTTTCAGTGCGCCGGTGTTGCGCCCGGTCAGCTCGGCCGCCTCGCTGAGGGAGCGCTCGTGCAGGCCGAGTTGTTCAACGGCCTCGCGCTGGCCCGGCGGCAGCCCGGCGATCGCCTCGCGCAGGCGCTGCGCGCGCTGCTCGCTCTCGGTAGCGGCGCTGGCGTCGTCGCGGTCCGGGTGATTGTCCAGCGCAAATTCATCGTGCAGTTCGCGGCTGTCGCGGCGGCCGCGGCTGCGCAGGGAGTCGATCGCGCGGCGGCCGGCGATCGCACCGAGCCAGGCGTCGTAGGAGCGGGCAGGATCGTAGGTGTGGCGCACGCGATGCACGGTGAGCAGGGTTTCCTGCACCACGTCGTCGAGCTGGTCCTGCGCCACGCCCTGGCGTCGCGCGACGGCGCGGATCAGGGCCACCGAATCGGCCAGCAGCTTTTCGTAGGCGCGCCGGTCGCCGGCCTGCGCAGCCGCCATCCACGCCGATCGGCGCTGGTCGGGCGATTCGCTGGCGGCGGCGGATTCGGCTGGCACGGTCCGGACGAGACTCATCCCGCGGAGAAGTCCACTATCTAGACCCATGAAGGCGGTGGCGGTCAAGGCTTGCACCATGTTCGCTCCACGACGGAACGCTCCACCGAAGTCTTCGCTGCATCTGGCGCCGACGTTACCTCGTATCCGCATGTAACGCCGGCGGAGGCGGCGGCGAATCATCAGGCAACCACCCACGGATGAAAACTCCATGCTCGTGTTGATCCTCGCCTACCTCGGCGGCGTCCTGACCATCCTCAGCCCGTGCATCCTGCCGGTGCTGCCGTTCG
>CALCWL010000202.1 GCA_937906285.1 uncultured Rhodanobacter sp.
TGTTGGGCATGGACGCCCACGGTTCGCGCGGCGGCAGGTGACCTTCCTGCAGCAGCTCGACCGAAATCAGGTCGGGCGAACGCACGAACGCCATGTGGCCGTCGCGCGGCGGGCGATGGATGGTGTAACCCATGTCCAGCAACCGCTGGCAGGTGGCGTAGATGTCCTCCACCCGGAAGGCCAGGTGGCCGAAGTTGCGCGCGCTGCCGTAATCCTCGGTGGAACCCCAGTTGTACGTCAGCTCGACTTCCGCCTCGGGGCTGTCCGGCGCAGCCAGGAATACCAGGGTGAACTGGCCCTGGGCGTTCTCCATGCGGCGCACTTCACGCAGGCCCAGACCTTCGCAGTAGAAGCGCAGCGAGGCATCGATGTCGCGCACGCGCACCATGGTGTGCAGATACTTCATGGTTCACTCCTCTCTGTCGCGGGTTGCCGGCCTGCGACGAAATCGCTCAACGCGTCGTGCAGGCGGGACAAGCCGTCGGCCAGTTCCTCGTCGGTGATGGACAACGGCGGCACGAAGCGCAGCACGTCCGCGCCGGCCTGCAACAACAACAAGCCTTGCGCCGCGGCGTGATCGAGGATTTCGCCGGCCCTGCCCTTGTATGCGTCCGCCAGCACGGCGCCGATCATCAGACCACGCCCGCGCACTTCATCGAACAATTCCAGTTGCTGGTTGATCCGGGCCAGGCCCGCGCGCAAGTCGTTGGCCTGGCGTTCGACGTTGGCAAGGATCGCCGGCGAGGCCAGCTTGGCCAGCGCCACGCGCGCCACGGCGGCAGCCATCGGATTGCCGCCGAAGGTGGTGCCGTGCGACCCGTACTGCATCGTGTCGGCCACTTTCGGCCCCGCCAACATGGCGCCGATGGGAAAACCGCAGCCCAGTGCCTTGGCCAAGGTGACGATGTCAGGCCTGACCTGGCCGTGCGCGAACAGCTCGCCGGTGCGGCCCATGCCGCACTGGATTTCGTCCAGCACGAGCAAGGCGTCGTGCTCGTCGCACAACTCGCGCACGCGCTCGAGGAAACCCGGCACCGCCGGTACCACGCCGCCTTCGCCCTGGATCGGCTCCAGCATCACGGCGGCAATGTCGTCGGCCTTGAAGGCCCGTTCCAGCACCGCCGCGTCGTTGTAATCGAGGTAGCGAAAGCCGGCAGGCAACGGCTCGTACCCGGCCTGGTACTTCGGCTGCGCCGTCGCGGTCACGGTGGCCAGCGTGCGACCGTGGAAGGAGCCTTTGAAGGTGACGATGGTGCGCCGCTCCGCCGGGCGCCCCTGCGCGGCCGCCCACTTGCGCACCAGCTTGATCGCCGCCTCGTTCGCCTCGGCGAGGCGCAGCGGCGGCTCGGTGTAGAACACGTTGCTGGCGTGCCACAACTTGTGCGCTTGGGTGGCCAACGCGGCGAGCAGATCCGGGTCCTGGTGTCCCAGCGAATTCACCGCGATGCCGGCGCCGAAGTCGATGTAATCGCGGCCCTGCGTGTCCCACACGCGCGAGCCGCGGCCGTGATCGAGCACCAGTTCGCGTGGCTTGTAGACCGGCAGCCAGTAGCGCTTGCCGAGATTGAGCAGGTCGTCGGGCGATGACATGTCGGTTCATCCGGCGATCGAACTCCTGACCGCCAAGTTGCGAAGGAAGCCGACACGAAACGCGCCGGCGCGCCACCCGGCATCCTGCCTGATCGGGCACCGGTCGGACAATCATGCGGCGATCGCCTGTAAACGTCGACAGGCGGCGTAGCAATCCTGTTACACCTGCCGCGACCCGCATGCGAACGGCGTGCACCGCCGTTCGCCCGCCGCAGCGGCCACCTCGACCGTAACCATTCCGACATCGCCACCGCTTTTTCCGCCCGCACGAAACTGCGGAAACCGGCTGCAGCTCAAGGATGATGGCCCGGGTGCGCCGGCTGGCACGTCACTTGCCTTCGCCTTGACCACTACGCTGACGTCAGCGAAGAGGTATCGGCTAATGGACAGCCCGCAGGGATTCACGACTTGCATCAGCCTGAAAACCGGACTGATGCTGGCACTGGCAACATCGCTGCCGTCGGCGGCACTCGCGGCTGACGCACATCAAGGGGTGCAGGCCAAACCTGGCGAAATAGTCCTGCTGCGCAACGTCGCGGCGCGGCCGGCTTATCGTCTGGCCCCGCCCGGCATGGCGCTGATCGTGGATCCCTCGCCGGAGCGGGAGCTGGCGCGGGCGCTTGATCCCGACGAACTTTCCGAGGCGGATTACGCCAGCCTCGACGCTTCCTCGTCGCGCGATCGCGGGCACGCCACAACCGTCGGCAATGCCGTGGGCGTGGCATTGGGCGGCAGCGTCGCCTCCGGCCTGGTGGGCGAGCGAGCCGCCGGCACCGGGTTCAGCAGCCTGGTCGCCGGGCCAACCGGTGCGATCGGCCGGGCCACCGGCAACATCGACAACCAGGTGCGAGGTGCGCTTTCGCAGTTGCCCGGCGTGGCACCGCCTGCCGTCGGCGGACACTGAGGGGGCCACGTCGATGTCACGCACACTCGCCGCGGCACTGATTGCCGCCCTCGTCGCGCTTGCCCCGGTCGCCCATGCGGCCGAGGACGATTACGCGCAGATGCTCGGCTACCTCACCAGCAGCCGCATCGATGGCCACGCGATGAGCGATTCCCATGGCCTGAGTGCCGTCAACATGGCCGCCGGCGACTCCAACCAGCAGGCCAACCTGCGGGCCTTCGCCGTCGGCGGAACCGTGTCCGTGCAAAGCCGCCAGTGGCGGCAGGACAACGCCGCCACCGCGCCCGCCGCGGCCAGCGCCAGCATCGGCGGCAACGCCTACGTCAACGCGAGCGGACTCGCATCGATCAATCAGGCCAGCGGCAACGGCAACGCACAAGTCAACGTGGTTGCGGCGGCCCTGGCCATCCAGGGCATACGCGAAGCCACCGAGGACAGCTTGTCCGCGGCGGTTTCCGCGTCGGCGGGGGCCCAGCACCCCGACACGGCATCGGAGGGCGGCGGCGTGCGCCGTGTTGCCGTCGACTCGTCCGCCATGCGCGGTTTTCACGGGGTGCTGCAACTCAACCAGGCTGCGGGATCCGGCAACGCCACGAGCAACCAGCTGCTGCTCGTCCTGCCGACGTCGCCGTAGCGCATTCCACCCAGGCACGAGAAAGAGTGAGGACACCATGAACGGAACTTTGAGGAAATCACTTGTCGCCATCGCGCTCCTCGCGGCATTCGGCACCGCCGCCTACGCGCAGGAAAACGGCGAATCAGGCAACGGGGACAAAGTCACCTTCAACAAGAAGGTGAAGCTGCACTCGGACATCAGCATCAGCGGCGACGTCCGCGTGCGCGGCACCATCCCCGTCGAATCGGCGGCCATCGCCATTATCAACAACACGCAGACCAACAGCGACAATGTCGGCGAGAACGGGTTGCTGTCCAACGACGCGGCCGCCACTGACGGCACCGCCGGCAACGCCTCGGGCAACATCGGCGTCAACATCGCCGCCGGCGACAACAACCAGCAGGACAACGCCGCGGCGCTCTCCGCGGCCGATGCCAGCTTCACCTTCGGCTTGGCCGACGCGGAAGTGTTCGTCAACCAGTCCGACACTGCCAACGGCACCCTGAACCTGGGCACCGCCAACAGTGCCTCGATCGCCGACGACGCCTTCAGCAATGCCTCGGGCAACATCGGCGCGAACGTGACGGCGGGCAACAACAACCAGCAGAAGAACGCGATGGCGGCGTCGGTCGCCACCAGCAGCTTCGCCCAGGCCACGGTGTCGTCCAGCCAGACGTCCAGCGGCAATACGACGATGAATGCGCCGTTCGTCGATGTCACGGTCAACACGCTGGACATCTCCCTCGGCGGTTCGGCCAGCGGCAGCTACAGCGGCAGCGGCCAGGGCAGTGCCGACCTCGGCCTGTCCGGCGCAATGGATCAGATCGGCGACGTGTATCCGGATACCTGGAGCGGCAACACCCATCCGAGCGGCAGCCAGACGGGCCACTTCGACCTGGATTCCCAGGTGCAGGGCGGCTCGGATCTCAACGACGATGGTGGCGCACTGGCCTTCGGTTACACCGACGGCTCCTCGGCGTCCGGCGGGCTGGGCTTCGAGGAAAGCGGCGACGTCGCCCTGGACAGCATCAGCCTTTCCGGCACCGTGGCCTATCTGCAGACCGTGTATCAACCGACAACCAACAGCGCGACGCTCAGCGGCAACGCCTTCAACGGCGCCTCCGGCAACATCGGCATCAATGTCGCGGCCGGCACCGGCAACCAGCAAGCCAACAGCCTGGCGATGGCCGTTGCCCAGCCCACCACCGGTGGTGGTGGTGGTGGCGGTGGCGGTGGCGGTGAGTGACTCGGAAAACAGCCGCTCTCGAACAGCGGCTTACGTGGACGGCAGCCCGGCCCCCCCTGTAACCGGGCCACCAGGAACCCCCGGCCCGACCCCTGCGGGCCGGGGGCCCTCTTCGACAGGGACAGGCCCTCGCCCGGCGACAAGGACAGCCCATGCAACGCCAACTGACCGCCATTCTCCTGCTGCTGCTCGCCAGCCTCTGCACAATGCTCGCGCAGGCAGGCGAGGTGCGCTTCCAGGGCGTGCTGCCGAATGGTGCGCTTTATGTCGGCCACGTCGAGAGCATGCACGAGGCGCGCTTTCGCAACATGGTGCGCCAGCACACTGATTACAGCTGCGGTGCCGCGGCACTGGCCACCATCCTGCGCTATGCGTACCACGTGGACGTGGACGAGACCGCGGTGATCGAGGGCATGCTTGGCGTGTCCGACGCGGAACTGGTGCGCCAGCGCGGCTTTTCCCTGCTGGACATCAAGCACTACGTGGAATCGCTCGGCATGCGCGGCCGTGGCTATCGCATCAGCGAGCAGCGCCTGCGCAGCCTGCGCGTACCCGGTCTGGTGCTGATGGACGTCAGCGGCTTCCGCCACTTCGTGGTGCTCAAGCAGGTGCGCGACGACACCGTGGAGTTGGCCGATCCGATGCTGGGCAACCGCAGCCTGGCCATCGCCGACTTCATCGCGGCATGGCCATCGCGCGCCGTATTCGTGGTCATCGGCAACGACTTCGACCGCAACACCGTCCTGCTGCAGCCTGTCGAGCGGGCCAGCGCGCGAGCACTGTTCGCGCGACAGGGTCCGGTCACCGATGCCGAGTTGCTCGATTTCGGCTTCACCCATGCCGATCTGTTTTGAGGATCCGCCGTCATGCATCACACCAAACACTACCTGCTCACTGCCACGGCGCTGGCGCTGACCCACTGGGCAGCGCCGGCATGGGCCGGCACGACCGAACCGGCGAACGGCGTCGAGGAGATCCCCGATGCCGAGCTTGGCGACATGCGCGGCCGCTACGTGGCGGGCGACAACACCGTCGCCTGGTTCGGCGTGAAGATGATCTCGACCTGGCGCAGCGATACCGGCCAGTTGCTGCAAGGCGCGCTGGCGCTGAGCATGGACTTCAGGGCCAGCGGCACCCGCCCCGTCATCCGCTTCGAGCCCAGCGTGACCATCACCGGCGCCGGCACCCCGCCGCCAGCACATGCCGGGGCGCGTGGCGTCGACGATTCCGGCCTGGCGAACATCAGCGGCGTACGGCAAAGCGTGCAGGTCGCCGGCGACCACAACCAGGTCGGCAACGTCACCCGGCTGACCATCAGCGATGACGAACAGGCTATCGCCACGGCGGCCGACGAAAACCCGGCGCTCACCGCGTCGGCGGTAGCCCGGCAAGGCGACGCCAGTGCCCTGGCCAGCTTCGACGGCCACGGAGCCCGCGTGCTGCTGACTATCGAAGGCCAGGGCGCCGTGGAGCAATGGATCCGCAGCGGCAGCGTGGGCCAGAGCGTGCAGATCACCAGCGACAACCAGTGGGTCGGCAATCTCATGGAGATCGAAATGGTGCGCGGCAGGGTATCCACCAGCTTGCCGCTGACGCAAAGCGTGGCGCAGGCGATTTACCTCGCCCGAGGCATCGAAGCACCGAACTTCCGATGACCGGTGTTGCCGCTCCGCGACTTTTCACGCACCAGGGGGGACGCATGTTGAGCAACCTGCACACCACGACACTCGCCTGCGCCCTGCTGTTGGCCGCTGCGCCGACGCTCGCCCAGGACGCTACTCCGGCGGACAGCTCCGACGCCCGGAATGATGCGGCCGACGTGGCCGCGCTGACGGCGCAGTTGCAGGCCTTGAAGGCGGACTACGCCCAGGAGATCCGTCGCCTGCGCGCGCTGGACGTACAAGTGCGGGCCCTGCAGGCGAGGCTGGTGGGCAAGGCCACCCCCGGCACCCAGCTGCCGGCCGTTGCCGCGTCCGCGACTCCGCCGGCCGCGGAAACCGCGCGCACCACGGCCGCGCAGCGATCCGACACCGTGGCCGGCTCGCCGGAGGAGGCGCGCCACGCACAAAGCGAGACGCACAGCCGCAGCCTGCAGGATGCGCTGCAACAGGAACATGCCCTGTTCGATCGCAAGCTCACGCTCGAAAACAGCCTCAGCTACAGCCGCTACGACCGCAAGCAGCTCACCCTCAACGGCTTTCTCGCGCTCGACGCGATCTTCCTCGGCAACATCGCGATCGAGAATGTCGAAGCGGACACGCTGACCTACGACTTCGCGGCACGCTACGGCCTCAATCCGCGCCTCACCCTCAATCTGGACGTGCCCTACCTGGCACGCCAGAGCGCCTACCAGAAAGGTGGTGCCGGTGGCTCGGCCGCCACCGTGGCAGAGGAGCGCACCACCGGCGCGGGCATCGGCGACGTCAGCCTCAGCGCCAACTACAAGCTGTTCTCCGAGACCGCGCAACGGCCGGATACCGTGCTGACCCTCGGTCTCACCGCGCCCACCGGACGCGAGCCCTACGGCATCGACTGGCGGGTGCTGGAGCGCGACGACGACAAATTCATCCGCTTTGCGGTGCCCGCGCGGCAACCGACCGGCAACGGCCTGTGGCAGGCCAATATCGCCATGTCGGCGGTCAAGACCATGGATCCGGCGATCATCTTCGCCAATGTCGGCTACATCTACTCCCTGCCCCGCAGCTTCGGCGACATCGACACCGACCCGGATACGCGCACGCCCGGCCGGGTCAAGCTGGGCGACGCCTACTACTTCGGCGCGGGCGTCGCCTTTGCGTTCAACGAGCGCACCAGCATGAGCCTCTCCTTCAGCGACCGGTTCACCACCAAGGCCTCGCTGCGCCAGCAGGGCGCTGCGTGGAGCGACGTGATCGGCAGCGATGCCAACGCCGCCACTTTCAACCTTGGCCTGACCTATGCGCTGAGTCCGCGCATCACCTTCGTGGCCTTGCTCGGCATGGGTCTCACCCCTGACGCACCCGACTTCAACCTCACCTTCCGGGTGCCCTACATGTTCTGAGCGTCGCACCGGACCGACCGCGCATCAGCGCATCTGGCCGGGGTCCACGCGGTGCTTGCGGCACAACCGGTACACGCTGACCCGGGAGATATGCAGGCGCCGCGCGCACTCGCTGACGTTGAAGCCGGTCTCGCGCAGGCACTGCAGCAGCACGTCGCGTTCGGCCTGGCCGCGGGCCTGCCCGAGGCTGTTCGGTGCATCCGCGCCAACCTGCGCCGGCGAGGCCAGGCCAAGGTCGAGCTCGGTGATCAGCCCCTCCTCCGCCACCACCGCAGCGCGATACACCCGGTTTTCCAGCTCCCGCACATTGCCGGGCCAGGCAAACCGGCGCATCGCCAGCACCGCAGCCTCGCCAAAATCGAGGTGCGTGCCCTGGCGGGATGCGCAGAATGCATCCAGGAAATGCCGCGCCAGCGGCTCGATATCGCATTCGCGCTCCCGCAGGGGCGGCATGTGCAGACGCAGTACATTGAGCCGGTAGTAGAGATCCTCGCGGAAACGCCCCTCTGCCACCGCCCGCTCCAGGTCCACATGGGTCGCCGCCACCACCCTGGCGTCGATCCGCCGTGACTGGCTGCTGCCCACGCGCTCGATCGTGCCCTCCTGCAGGAAGCGCAACAGGCTGGTTTGCGCATCGTCCGGCAAGTCGCCGACCTCGTCGAGCAGGATCGTGCCTCCGGCGGCGCTTTCGATATGCCCGATGCGCCGCGCGGCGGCGCCGGTGAAGGCCCCGCGTTCGTGGCCGAACAGCTCGGCCTGCACCAGGCTGGCGGGCAGCGCGCCGCAATTGATGGCCACGAAGGGGCCATCGCACCGCAACGACATCTGGTGCAGCGCGCGTGCCGCATGCTCCTTGCCGGTTCCCGTCTCTCCGGTAATCAGCACGGGCAGATCCACCGGCGCATATTTGCGCAAGATGGCGGCGACGGCCTGCATGGCCGGGCTCCTGGCGCTGCGGAGGCCGGCCGCACCCTCATCATTCGCCGGGGTGCGGGAACCGCCGACCACGCCGGCCAGCACATCGAGCAACCGCGTCACGTCCACCGGAGCGGACAGGAACTCGCTGCTGAGTTTCAGGATGCGCCCGACCCATGGCTGCCGGGTGGATATTTCCGGCGGCACCAGGGCAACCCACGGCACGTCCGGACAGTCGGCCATCAGGCGCTCCAACGCCCGGCCATCGCCATCGCCGCGCTGGCGCAGATCCGCCACCGCCACCACGCGACTGTCACTGCGCGCGCCCACCCCGGTGCATGCGTCCGCGTCGGTCACGCGCAGCACCCAGTCGGCTTTCTCAAGTCGACTCCGTTCGGTGCTGGTCGGCTTGCCGACCCAGACGACGCAATGCTCCCTGGCTGGCCCGTTCACCGCCTACCCCAGACCCTGGCCCGGAACTCCCGCCGATGACCCGGCTCGTTCCGGCAACCGCCATCCACCCCCCATTTCGGGGCGAAGTGTAACCGAGCTGGCCGCAGCTTGCGGTAGAGGCAACGTGATGACCGCCCGCCGCTGTCCCGCTGTGCAGTTCAGTCGAGGAACAGGTCCGGCGCAAGGGTGGCGCCAGGCTCGACGGCGTAGGGGCCGAAATCGGTCACGCCGGCCTCGCGCAGCACCTCGTCATCGATCGCGAAATGGCCGGTATATGCTCGCGCCGACCGCGTCAGGAGCACGTGGGCAGCGTCGGCGACGATGTCCGGCTTGCGGCATTGTCCGGCGCTGATGCCGTCGATCATCGCAATCGCCGCGGTGGCGATCACCGTGCGCGGCCACAGCGCGTTGACCGCGATGCCGAGCGGGGCGAATTCCGCACTCATGCCCAGCACGCACAGGCTCATGCCCATCTTGGCGATGGTGTAGGCGACAT
>CALCWL010000203.1 GCA_937906285.1 uncultured Rhodanobacter sp.
CCGCCGGCCGGCAGGCGGTCGCCGCGCCAGCCGATATGCCGCAGCCGCTCGATCGTTTCGACATCACTCATGGCGAGGCTTGCCTGGCATGGTGGGGCGATTATGCCCTGCCCGGACACGGCCCGACGATGACCCGCATTGCGCCCGCCGATCGACTCGCGCTGCACTGCATCACGCTGCTAGCATCCACTTCGTCGGCGCCCGCGCCGTTTCCCACCCGCAAAGGAACCCAGGCGTTGGCTCCGATCATCCCCAGTGCGCACCTGGCAGACGTGCGCTACGAGATCCGCGGGGCGCTGACCCGGCGCGCGCGCGAACTGGAGTCCGCCGGGCGCGACATCATCAAGCTGAACATCGGCAACCCTGGCCGCTATGGTTTCGAGGCGCCGGCGCACCTGCGCGAGGCGATCGCCAGCCACCTGCACGAGAGCGACGCCTACGGCCACGAGCAGGGACTGGAAGCGGCACGCGAGGCGATCGCCGCGCAGCAACGCGGCCGCGGCGCGCGGCACGTGCAGCCCGAACGCATCTTCATCGGCAACGGGGTCAGCGAACTGATCGACCTGGCCTTGCGCGCCCTGCTGCAGCCCGGCGACGAGGTGCTGCTGCCGAGCCCGGATTACCCGCTGTGGAGCGCGGCCACCATCCTCAACGGCGGACGGCCGCAGTATTACCGCTGCCCGGCCAGCCGCGGCCATCTGCCCGACCCGGACGAGGTGGAGGCGCTGGTCAGCCCGCGCACCCGCGCGCTGGTGCTCATCAACCCCAACAATCCGACCGGCGCGGTGTACCCGCGCGAGCTGCTGCAGCGCCTGGTCGAGGTCGCCGCGCGGCACGGCCTGCTGCTGCTCGCCGATGAGATCTACGACGAGATCCTCTACGACGGCGTCCGCTTCCAGCCGCTGGCGGAAGTCGCCGGCGAGCTGCCCTGCCTGAGCTTCGGCGGACTCAGCAAGGTGCATCGCGCCTGCGGCTACCGGGTCGGCTGGATGAGCCTGTCCGGCGCCCCTGCGGGAACGTCCGTGTACCGCGACGCGCTGCAGTTGCTGGCCGCGTTGCGCCTGTGCGCCAACGTGACCGCGCAGTGGGCGGTGCCGCCCGCCCTGCAGGACGCGCCGACCATCGGCGCCCTCACCGCGCCGGGAGGCCGCCTGCACGAGGCGCGCGCGGCCGTGCTGCAGGGCGTGGCAACCAGCGAACACCTCGAACTGGTGGCACCGGCCGGCGCGTTGTACGCGTTCCCCGCCGTGCGCGCCGAGCGCATTCCCCAGTTCGATGATGAATCCTTCGCGCTGCGCCTGCTCGAGGAGGAATCGGTGCTGGTGGTGCCCGGCAGCAGCTTCAACGTGTCGCGCAGCCGCCACTTCCGGCTGACCCTGCTGCCGCCGCCGGCGCAGTTGCGCGAGGTGTTCGTGCGGATCGAACAGGTGCTGCAGCGAATGGCGCGCGAACAGGCGGACACCGCCGTGGTCGCGGCCTGAGGCTTGCCGATGCCCGCATCCCGCTCGCCGCTGCGTCACCTCGCGCTCGGCGATTCCTACACCGTCGGCGAAGCCGTGGCCGCGAACGCGTGCTGGCCCGCGGTGCTGGCGCAGCAGCTGCGCCGCGGCGGCATGACGGTCGAAGAGCCATGCCTCGTGGCCGTCACCGGCTGGACCACCGACGAGCTGGCACGAGGCATGGACCAGGCCGCGCTGGCGCCGCCCTACGATCTGGTCACCCTGCAGATCGGCGTCAACAACCAGTATCGCGGCCGCAGCCTCGATGAATACGCGGCGCAGTTCGCCGCCTTGCTCGAACGCGCCGTCGCACTGGCCGGCGGGCGCGCCGGGCGGGTGCTGGTGGTCTCCATCCCCGATTGGGGCGTGACCCGCTTCGCCCGCGATCGAGGCCGCGATGCCGCGCGAATCGCCCGCGAACTGGACGATTTCAACGCGCGTGCCCGCGCCCTGGCGGCAAGCCGCGGCGTCCGCTTCGTCGACATCACCCCGATCTCGCGCCGGCACCCGGAGCTGGTTGCCGCGGACGGCCTGCATCCGTCGGCAGAGCAGTACACGCTTTGGGCAGATGCGATCGCGCCGGCCGCGCGCGCAGCACTGTCGCGGCAACCTTGAAAGCTTCGCTGCGCGCCGTCATCTCGCCGGCGTATCATTGCCTTTTCCCCGGAGTCCTTCATGTCACTGGACAGCACCACCCGCGAACGCATCGAGAGCCTGCTCAAGGAGCACCGCGTGGTGCTGTTCATGAAAGGCGACCGCCACCAGCCGATGTGCGGTTTCTCCGCCTCCGCGACCAACACGCTCAACGAGCTGCTGCCCGAGTACCACACGGTCAACGTGCTGGACGACCCGGAGATCCGCGAGGGCATCAAGCTCTATGGCGAGTGGCCGACGATCCCGCAGCTCTATGTCGGCGGCGAGCTGATCGGCGGCGCCGACATCATCAGTCAGATGTACCGCAGCGGTGAACTGCATGGGGTATTCGGCATGCCGGCACCGGATCGCACCCCGCCGGAAATCACCATCACCGACGCCGCCGCCGAGGCGATCCGCCAGGGCACGGCCAATGCGCAAGGCATGGTCCTGCACCTGGAAATCGGCCCGGATCACGGCGCCGGCTTCCAGCTGGCGCCCGCCGGCGAACACGACGTGGTGACGCAGTCGAACGGGCTGGAAGTACACTTCGATCCCGCCAGCGCCCAGCGCGCGCGCGGCATCGTCATCGACTGGGTTTCCACCGTGCAGGGCGAGGGACTCAGCCTGACCTTCCCCGGGGCGAAGTAAGCACGTCGTCGACACACCGGGCGGCAGCGCCGGACGCCATCAGGCTTGCGCGGGCGGCGCGGTGGCGTCGTTGAAGTCGCTGATTGCCTCGACCAGGTCGGTCACCGCGGCCCGTTCGGCTTCGCTCAGGTCCGGATTCCAGCTGTCCAGGATCAGCACCACGCGGGTTTCGCCGCTGCGGTTCCACGCCTCGTGGAGGAACGTGTCGTCGAACGTCACGCACTTGCCGGGCTGCCAGGCATGCTCCTGGCCGCCGACGTTGATGGCGCAATGCTCCGGCACGATCAGCGGCAGATGGGTGACCAGCCGGGTGTTGGTGACCCCGCGATGCGGCAGGATGTGCGTTCCCGGTCGCAGCACCGAGAACAGCGTCTCCGGCGCGTGGTCGCGGATGCGCACCAGCGGCAAGCTGTCGAGAATGCCGGAGGTGATCGGGCAAGCCGCACAATGGTCGTCGTAGCGTTTGCCGTGGCGATAGAAGAAGTACGCGTCCCACGCCGCGTCACCCTTGCCCCACGACTTCAGCATCTCGCCGGTCGCCGCGCTGGCGGACGTGCCAAGAAAGGGTTCGAGATCGTGCGCCGCGCCCAGTTGCTCTTCCAGCTCGCCCCGGATCGCGTCGGTCGCCTGCTCAAGCGCATCCAGCCACGGGAAACGCGAGCGCTCGTAATACGGCTGGCTCGGTACGCCGGCGAAATAGAGAAATTTCGGCTGCTGGCGGGCGTCGGGGATGTTTGCCGGCTGCTCGCCCAGATAGATCGACAGGCTTTGCTCGACGCGGGTCAGCTCCGACGCGCCATACCGATTGCGCAGCGGCTCCAGCGCTTCGCTGAACAGGCGGCGACGTTCGCGGTTGACGTAGCTGATCGCGTACTTCACCAGGTCGCGCACGGCCGGCGCGGTGGTCTGGTCGTTCATCCAGCGCCCCTGGTTCTGCGCCGTGCGGATGGCGGTGTACCAGGTCAACAGCGCGTCGTGCGCACGCCCGAGCTGTTCCTGCGCTATGCCCAGCTGCAGCCGCGCGACAAATGCCTGCGGCGCCAGCTGCAGGCTGCGTTGCAGCGTGCCGGCGGCATCGCCGAAATCGCCATTGGCCAGCTGCACCGCCCCCAACAACTGCAACAGGTCAACCCGCTGCGGTTCCCGCGCGATGGCGCGCACCGACAGGTCCCTCGCCGGACCCAGCTCGCCGCGGGCGTAATGGCGATTGGCCAGGAAACCCAGCGCTTCGACATCGTGCGGCAGCAGCTCCAGCAGGTGACGGAAGAACTGCTCGGCCGTTTCCGGGTCACGCCGTTGCAGCCGCTCGTGGGCGGCGCGACGGCAGGCTTCGGGAGTCAGCGGGTGAGTCTTGTCCATGCAACGGTGCCTTGAAGTGCTGCCGTGCGCCGGCACGGGGCGGGAACCAAACGGGCATAATACGCGTTCATTGCCGCTCGATGGTGGCAGCTGGCCTGTGCCGGGTGGCAACTTCGGCACGGCTCACCCAAACCGGATCGTGGAGAAAGCATGGCAACGCGGCTGGATGGACTTACCCCGACCACCGCCCGCCGCGTCGTCGCGGCGGGCGAATCGCTCGACGCGGGGCGCGTGGAAGAGGCCATGCGGCAACTGGCGGGCATCGAGCGCAACGAGGCGCAGCATCCGGAGATCCTGCGCATGCACGCCGGCATCCTCGGCATGCGCGGCCAGCACCGCGACGCCATCGCCGTCATGCGCGAAGCCATGGCGATGCGTCCCGACGACCCGGTCTATCACAATACGCTGGGCAGCTTGCAGGGCCAGGCGGGCGATTACGACTCGGCGATCGAATCACTGCGGCGCAGCTGCGAGTTGCAGCCAGGACTCGGCATGGCCTGGTACAACCTGGGCGTGATGCTGACGCGCTCGGTCCGCAACGACGAGGCGACCGCGGCACTGCAGCGCGCCGTGGAGCTGGAGCCGCGCCACATGCAGGCGCGCGCGCTGCTTGCCGACATCCTGCGCATGCAGGGCCATGCTGACGAGGCCGCGGCCGAGTATCGGCGCGTGCTGGCCGAGAACCCCGGCGCCGGCATGGCATGGTGGGGTCTGGCCGATCTGCGCAGCGGCCAGTTCAGCGAGGACGACATCGCCAGCATGCAGGCGGCGCTGCAGGACCGGCGCAACAGCGACGACGACCTGATCGCGATCGGCTTCGCGCTGGCCGCCGCGCAGCACGATCATGGTCATCCGGCAGCCGCGCTGCGGGCCATCGAGCAGGCCAACAACTTGGCCCGACGCCGCCGACACTGGGATCGCGCCGCGTTTTCCGCCAGCGTGACGGCACTCAACCAGGCGTTCGACCCGCCACCCGAAGGCGCACCCAGCGAGCTGGGAAGGGAGGTGATCTTCATCGTGGGCCTGCCTCGCTCCGGCTCCACCCTGGTCGAGCAGATCCTCGCCTCGCATTCCCGGGTGGAGGGCGCCGGCGAGTTGTCCGACCTGCCGCAAGTGCTGGCCGAGGAATCGCGCCGGCGCGGACAGCCATTCCCGCAGTGGGTGAAGGCCATGCAGCCGGCGGACTGGCAGCGGCTGGGCCAGCGCTACCTCGAGCGGACGGCGCACTGGCGGCACCGTCGTCCGATATTCACCGACAAGCTCCCCAGCAACTGGATCTACACCGGCGCGATCCGCGCCATGTTGCCGCAGGCGCGCATCATCGGTTGTCGGCGCGATCCGCTCGAGACTTGCTTCTCGTGTTATCGGCAACGCCTGGAGAACAACGAATACACCCGCGATTTCGAGGATCTGGCCAGCTTCTGGGGCGATTTCGACCGCAGCCTCACGCAGTGGCAGCGGCTGCATCCGCAGCGCGTGCTGGAGTTCCGCCACGAGGAACTGCAGGCCGATCCGCAAAAGCAGATCCGCGCGCTGCTTGCCTTCTGCGACTTGCCCCACGAGGACGCTTGCGAGCGCTTCCATGAAAGCGGTCGCGAAGTTCGCTCGCCCAGCGCCAGCCAGGTGCGCCAGCCGCTGCGGCGCGATACCGCGCACACCGCGGCTTACGCCGAGCTGCTCGATCCGCTGCGGCGGGCGCTCGGACTGGCGCCGTGGAAATCCGCGGTCCACTGAGCCTGAATGAACGCAACCGACAAGCCCGGTTCTGTCGCCGCCCGGCGTGAACAGGCCTTGGCCGAACATCTCCATCGAGCTGCGTCGGCACCGGATGGCGGCGAGTTGCTGCTCCAGGCCTGGGCCGACGCCACCGATGCCGAGTGGCTGACGCTGGTCCAGCGCCTGATGCTGGCACGCGACGCCTGCACATGGAGCGTGCTGCAACACGCAATGCAGCGCCATCCCCGATCCACCGCCTTGCGCCAGGCGCATGCGAGCCTGCTGCTCCAGCGTGGCGACGCCGGTGCCGCCGAAGAGCAGCTGCGCGCGCTGCTGGCAGAACCCTCGGCGCGGCCGGCCAGCCATTTTGCGCTGGCGCGATTGCTGAAGGACCAGGGCCGCATGCACGCGGTCGCTGACGTGCTGCATGGCGCGTTCGATGCGCCGGGAGGCGACCTCGAACACCGCATCCAGGCCATCGAGTTGCTGGACGACTGCGGGCGCAAGCGGGATGCGGCGGAACTCGCCGAGGTGGAGATCGCGGCCGGCAGTCTTGACCCGCGGCTGCATGCCTACGCCGGCATGCTGCAGGCGCAACTGGGTCGCTTCGACGTGGCGCGCGAGCGCTATGCCTTCGTGGCGGCCAACAGCACGCAGGCCCCCGACTGGCACGTGCCGCAGGGGCTGGCGGGGCTGCAACGCTACGCCGATGCCGATCACCCGGACTTCGTCTTGTTCCGCCGCTATCTGGCCGCGCCTTTGCACGACGACGCCCGCACCTCGCTGCTGTTTGCGCTGGGCAAGGCATATGACGACATCGGCGATTACGCTCAGGCCGCGCATTTCCTGCGCGACGCCAATGCGCGTGCCGGGGCCAAGGCGCGGTGGTCGCGCAAGCGCTGGTTGCGCAGCATCGAGGTCCGACGCAGGCGTCGATTGCCCGCTGTCACCCTGGAAGCCGACCCCGGCTGGACGCCCGTATTCATCGTCGGGGTGCCGCGGTCCGGCACCACCCTGGTGGCGCGGCACCTGGCGGGGCACCCGCTGGTCTGCCATCGCGGCGAGTCGCCGTGGCTGCCCGCGCTGGCCGAACGGATCGAGGGCGCGGAAGGCGCTGACTACCGACAACAGTTGGCGGACGCTGCAACGACCTACGCCGCGCAGCTGCGCCAGGACGATGCGCCCGCGGCGCGCTGGTTCATCGACAAGCAGCCGCGCAACTTCCTGCATGTCGACCTGATCCTCTCCATGTTCCCGAACGCGAGGATCATCCAGTGCCGGCGTCGCGCACGCGATGTTGCGCTGTCGCTGTGGATGCAGTCATTCCACGACCGCAGCCTGGATTTCTCCTGCGACTTCGCCGACATCGCGGCCTACATCCGCGGCGCGCGTCAATTGATGACCGGCTGGCAGGCGCGCTATCCGCAGGCCGTGCGAACGATCCGTTACGAGGATCTGGCAGCGGACCCGGCGGCGTGCCTGGCCGGGCTGACGCAATGGCTCGGCATGCCGCCATCCGCCGACACGCTCGCCAACGACGACCATGCGATCAGCACCGCGAGCTTGTGGCAGGCGCGCCAGCCGGTCCACACGCGCTCGGTCGATCGGTGGCGCCACTACGCGCCGCTCCTGCCCGAACTCTTGCAGATCGCCGGAGACTGAGGCTTCGCGCAAGCTTGCGCGGCATCCACAGCTGAGTCGGGCCGGCGCGCCCGATCCGGGCGGGCAAGGGCATGCACGCGACGGACCCGCGATGGAACGCCACGGAACCCTGCTTCCCGTCGCGGACTGCGGATGCGGCTCAGTGACCGCCGTTCGTCGTGTAGCCCCAGTGATCGAGCATGGGCCGCAGAATCGCCTGGGCCGGCGCCAGCGCCTCGGCGTAGCGCAACCAGCGCCCCAGGCCCTTGCGATTGACCGGCTGGATCACCTGCGTGTAGCTGGGCGTGGCGATATAGCCCTTCTCGCGCGCGTGCCTGTCGAAGCCGAGCAGTGGCGAGGCATCGTCCAGCCCCAGGAAGTCGCCGATGCGTTGCGTCTGCGCCACCGGGTCGGCGACCAGGTCCTCGTAGCGCGAGACCAGCACCGCGGGCTGGAAAACCTCGACGTGGTGGAGCCATGATTGCATCGCGTCCACGTAAGCCTGCGCCAGGCCCTCCAGTGACGCGCTGGCTGCCGCCAATACGCTGGCACGATAGTTCTGCATGTAGTTGCTGATCAGCACGTCGCAGGGATGGCGCAGGGCCAGGATGAACCGTGCTTGCGGGAACAGGCGGTGGATCATCGGCAGCCACAGCATGTTCAACGGGTTCTTGTCGACCAGGCGACTGTCCCAGCGCCGGGCGATCTTCGAGCACACCATGGAGACGTAGCCCTTGCGCAGCTCATCGCAGGCATGTTGGTCGAGCCGGGCGATATCGGCCGGTATGTGAAGCCCCTGGTCCGCCAACTGGTCGGCGAGCAGGTTGAAGAACGGCCGCTCGTCCATCGACTGCAAGTTCGGATGGGCATCCAGCATTTGCTCCAGCAGGGTAGTGCCGGAGCGAGGGAAACCCACGATGAAGACGGGCGAGTCCTTCGACTCCGGGCCGGACAGGTGGGGCCAGCGCGCGTAATCCTCCCGCGTCACGCGGGCGACGGCAGCCGGCAGAAGCGGCGCGCCGGGCTCGAAGCGGGCCGGCACCGCCTGCCTCAGTTCCTCCACCTGCAGCGCGTGCGCCCGAGCCAGCGCGGCCAGGGTAGCCTCGACGTCGCCGAGCTTGTCGCAAGCCTCGGCGAGCGCGAAGTAGTGTGCGAAATCGTAGTCGTGGCGCGGACCGGTCCGCTCCAGCAGCTCGCGCGCACCGGCATGATTGCCGTTGCGCGCCTCCAGTGCGGCGGACAGATGGGCGAGGTCGCGTCGCTGGGCGCCGTCGATCTTTCCAGCTTGCGCGCCAATCTCCTGCACTATGGCGCGCGATCGGTCGAGCTGGTTGACCCGCTCGTAGACCGCCGCCAGCAACAGTCGTGCACCCAGTGACGGTGTTGAGCGGGCACACAGGTCTTCCAGCAGCACCCGCGATGCGTTGGCATCGCCCATGACCAGCTTGAGATCCGCCAGCTGGGCCTGCAGCTCGTCGTCCAGCGGCATCCACTCGCGCCAGTGCTCGGTGAGCTGGTCGGCCCGGTAGTCGCGGCAGACCGCGCAGGCGCGCGCAGCATGGATGCGTGCCGCGACCGAGTCCGGCGCCAGCACCGTGGCCTTGAGCAGGGAGTCCCGCGCCGCCAGGAAGTCCCGGTCGTGGAACTGCAGCAGACCGCGATTGATCCACTGCTCCGCATTGTCCGGCGCCAACCGCAGCGCGACGTCGACAGCATGCGCCGCCTCGGCCAGCTGTCCGTCCTGGCGCAGCACGGTAGCGTAGTTGCCCCAGTGGACCGCGTCCTGCGGGCAAAGCTCGACCAGCCGTGCGTAGACAGGCAGAGCCTCGCTTTGCCTGGCCTGATGCGACAGCGAGAGAGCCAGCAGGAACAGTGTGTCAGGATCGTCGGGCCGCTGGTCCAGCACCTGCCGGCACAAGGCTTCGGCGGTGTCCGGCCGACCGGTTTGCAGGGCAATGATGATGTCTTGGTTAGTCACGATGGCACCAAAAAAAGAGCCGCGCAGGAACCCCTGCGCGGCTCGTTGCAACATGTCAGCCGAAGCCGACGCGAACGATCAGAACTTCACTTCCACGCGGCCCCAGAAGTAGCGACCCTGCAGGTCGAAGTCGCTGGGATCGGTGTTGGCGTTGAGCGTGTTGTTCGCATACAGGAACGGCGGCTGCTTGTCGGCGACGTTGTTCACGCCGAACGACACGCGGGTGTTGAGCGGCTCGATGTTGTAGCCGATCGACACGTCGCTGTAGATCGTGGAACCGAACTTCATCACGTAGTTGGGATAGCTCGGGATCGGCGACGCGGTGTAGCTCGGAGCCGCGCGACCCATCTGGAAGCCGCCGATGTAGCGCATGCGCCAGGACGCATCCCAGTTGCCCAGGTTCCAGTTCACGAAGCCCTTGCCGCGCCAGCGCGGGAACAGGCAGACGCCGCCGCCGCTCGGGCAGGAAGCCGACTCGGGTGAACCGTAGAAGCCGAAGTAACCGGCGTCATGGTAGGTGACGTTGGCGTCCGAACCCGGCGCCGTCTGCTGGTCGTAGCGGGTCAGGTAGGTGCCATCCACGCCCACCACGAAGTTGCCGAAGCTGAACTGCGGCAGCTTGTAGCGCACCGAGAAGTCCACACCGCTGGCATCGGTACGGCCCAGGTTGCCGGTCGGCTCGCCGATCTGGATGATCTGGCCCGGATCGTTGGAGTTGAGCGGCTTGCGCGTGATCAGCGGGCAGAACTTGGTATTGCCGGCATAGCACTGGTCAAGCACCGTCTGGGCGCCGATCGAGGTGATCGTGTCGGTCAGGTACAGGCGCCAGTAGTCCGCGCTCATCGACAGGCCGGGGGCCCAGCTCGGCGAATAGACCGCGCCGAAGTCGAACGAACGCCCCTGTTCCGGCCCGAGCGGGAAGTTGAAGTACTTCGAGCCGGCGGCAATGCCCTTGCTCTGCTGGCCCAGGGCGACGTCGCGGTCGACGAAGGTGCCGTCGGTCGGCACGCCCACGCAAGCCGGGTTGCCGGCGGTGGTGATGCCGTCGCAGGGATCGTTGCTGAGCTTCGGCGCGTCACTGATCGGCGAGCCGAACACGTCGGACGTGGTCGGCGCGCGGAAGACGTCGGACACGGTGCCACGCAGCAGCAGGTCCTGGATCGGACGGTATTCCAGCGCGAACTTGAAGTTGTTGGTGCTGCCGAAGGTGCTGTACTTCGAGTAGCGGTCACCGATGGTGACGTTCAACGCCTGGATGCCCGGCAGGTTGCTGAGCACCGGGATGAACAACTCGCCGTAGCCTTCCTTCACGTTGTAGCCACCCTGGATGGGCGAGCTGCACTGGCTGCCCAGGGTGCAGTTGCCGGTTTCCGGGTCAAGCAGCAGCACCGGGTCGATCGTGCTGTGGGTGTATTCCTTGCGGTACGACGCACCAAAGGCGAGCTGCACCGTGCCGGCCGGCAGGTCGAACAGACCACCGGTGAGGTTGGCGGAGTAGGTCTTCTGGATGTCGATCTGGTTGTTGATGGCCGGCGAGGCGATCTTCTGCAAGACGGCGACCGAGTTCGGATCGAACTGGTTGAACGGGTTGAACGGCGTGCAGCCGGCAATGATGTTGCCCGGCGTGCCGCACTTCACGACGCCATCGGTGTCCATGAACGACGGACCGAGGTCCTTGTTCATCAGATCGACGTTGGGCAGGCCGCGGGTGATCGTGTTCGAGGACAGGTGGCCGTAGTTGTAGCCGGCATTCCACGTCCAGTTCTGGTCGAAGACGTTGAAGTCGCCCTGCAGGCCCGTCGCCACCTGGTCGGTGGTCAGACCGAAGTTGGCCGAACGGTTGCCGGCGGACACCAGACGCAGGCGGAAGTCATTGCCATCCGGATTGAAATCCACGCCGAACGGGTTGTAGTAGCTGTCCTTGGAGATGTAGCCGCCGTAGACGACACCGAACAGCGACGGAGCCAGCTGGAAGCCGGAGGTCGTCTTGTTGTGGTACGCGGTCAGGTAGGCCTCGACGTGGTCGCCCAGGCTGTAGGTGCCCTTGATGAAGCCGCTGGTGCGCTCCTGCGGGGTCTGGATCAGGTTGACCGTGGCGTAGTTGTACTTGTCGCTGTTGCCGAAGCAGTGGTAGTCGGTGTTGACGTTCTGGCCGCTGGCGCCCGGGTTGAGGGCGACGTTCTTGCAGCCGTACTGGGCCTGCAACGCGGCCGGCAACTGGATGTTGCCGTAGGCCGGGAAGCTGGAGCCGCCGATGTACGAGTAGATCGCGCTGTTCGGGCTGCCGGTGATCGAGACCGAGTTCTTCGAGAAGTCGCGGTTCGAAGCCTCCACGCCATCGGTCTTGTTGTAGTCGATGCCACCCATGATGCTGCCCTTGTCGCCGGTCTGGCCGAACGTGAAGGAGTAGCCGGTGGACTTGCCGTCGTTGCGGTCGGACTCGCCGTAGGTCGCCGAGAACTGCGCGCCCTGGTAGTCCTTCTTGAGCACGAAGTTGACCACGCCCGCGATCGCGTCGGAGCCGTAAATGGCGGATGCGCCGTCGGTCAGCACTTCGACACGCTCGATCATGTCGACCGGGATCGTGTTGGGATCGTTGTTGACGACGCGACGGCCGTCGACAAGCATCAGGGTGCGCTGCGAACCCAGGCCGCGCAGGCCGATCGAGGAGGCGCCGGTGCCGCCGGCGTTGTTGACCTGCGGGTTGACCACGCCGCCGGTGACGGAGGGCAGCTCCTGCACCAGGTCGCCCACGGTCAGCGCGCCAGTGGCCTTGATCTGCTGCGCGTCAAGGATCACCACCGGGTTGGAGGTTTCCAGGTCGACACGGCGAATGTTGGAACCGGTGACCACCACCGTCTGCAGCGTCTGTGCCTTCTGGGTGCTGGGCTGGTTGGCCGCATCCTGGTTGCCCGTGTCCTGGGCGAAGGCCGTGCCGGAAGCACCGACCGCAATGACAGCACCCAGCGAAAGCGCCAGGCGAACTGCCGAAGAAAGTTTCTTGACCCCAAGTTTCATTACGACACCCTCCGAATTGATTTTTGTCATGGGCCTGCACCGCTCAGCCCAGAAGTACAACCCGACCTGTTCTCAGACCGATGGATTTCGGACCCATGAGCTCCCGATCCGGGCCGATACTAACAGGCAAATAACGCTATGTGAACCGACATCATACACTTGCTGGAACGCCGTCATTCAGCCGTTGTTGCCCCGTCTGGCCCCGAGGCGCCACCGGTCGGAGCGAATGCTGTACTGCAATATCGCCCTGCGCCGCGGGGGTGGGTGCCTGCATTCCGCCACCCCACCGGCCGCGTGGCAAGGCGGCCACGGCCTGCCCCCGCTACCAGCCTCGGTGTGGCAGGCTACGTGCTATGTTCTGGTAGTCACTCATGGCGGGGGCGACATGATGCGAATGGGCTTGGCAATCGACGCGGCCTGCGACCTGTCGCAGTCCTTTCTGGAGCGGAACAACATCGCCGTCATGCCGATCACGGTGAAGGTCGACAGCGAAACGTTCATGGACGACCGCAAGCCCGGCGAACTGCAGCGATTCATCGCTCGCCGGTTGGGCAGCCGCAGCCATTCGGCGGAAACCGAGCCCTGCCCCGTGGAGGACGTGCAGCGGTTGTTCCTCGACAAGCTAGTGCTGGAGCAGGACTGCGTGTTCTGCCTGACCATCACCGCCACGCGCAGCCCGATCAACGACAACGTCAACAAGGCCAGCTTCGCGATCCTGAAAAACTACCGCCAGGTCCGCGAGCAGGCCGGCGTGGCCGGACCGTTCATGATGCGCGTGATCGATACCCGCAACATCTTCGCCGGCGCCGCGCCGGTGGTGTACGCGGCCACCCGCATGATCGCCGCCGGCGCCGCGCCCGCGGCGATCCGCGAGCGGTTGCTGGATCTCGCCAACCACACCTACGGCTACATGTTGCCGCGCGACCTCTATTACATCCGTGCGCGCGCCAAGAAGAAGAACGATCGCAGCGTCAGCCTGTTCACCGCGATGCTGGGTTCGGCGCTGGACATCAAGCCGATCCTGCGCTGCTTCCGCGGCGAAACCGGCCCGGTGGGCAAGGTGCGCGGTTTCGAGCAGGGCGCAGAGGCTCTGTTCGGCTACGCCGCCAAACGGGTCAGGGCCGGCCTGCTGGTGCCGCTGGTCTGCGTCAGTTACGGCGGTGACCTGGCCGTACTGGACCAGTTCCCCGGGTACGCCGAGCTGCGCGCGGCGTGCGAAGAATGCGGTGTCGAACTGATGGAAGCCCCGATGAGCATCACCGGCATGGTGAATGTCGGCGAAGGTGCCGTGACCCTGGGCCTGGTGGCCGAGGAGCACGACGCGGAGTTCTGAGGCCGCCGCCGCGCCCGGCGGCTCAGAACCCGTACGACAGGAATCCACCATCCACCGCCAGCACCTGGCCGGTGACGTAGCCGGCGGCCGGCAGGCACAGGAAGGCGATCGCGGCGGCGACCTCCTCGGGCTCGCCGATCCGCCGCAGCGGAGTGCGGTCGAGCACCTCGTCCAGGTAATCCGGGTCGGCCAGCGCAGGCTCCGAGCGCTGGGTGCGGATGTACCACGGTGCGACCGCGTTGACGCGGATGCCGTCGACTGCCCACTCCGCCGCGAGGTTGCGGGTGAGCTGGTGCAGCGCCGCCTTGCTCATGCCGTAGGGCGAGCCGGTGCGCACGTGGGTGACCGCCGAAACCGAACCGACGTTGACGATCGCCGCATTGGCATGCTGGACCAGATGCGGATGGGCCAGCCGGCACATGGCGAAGGCGGAGAACAGGTTCTGCTCGAAGATGGCCTGGCAGGCTTCGTCGGTGTAATCCAGCGTGGCGGCGGGCTGGTTGCCGCCGGCGTTGTTGACCAGCAGTGACAGCGGCGCGCCCAGGTCGGCGATCCAGTCGAACACCGCCAGGCGCTCCTCTGCCTCCGCCAGGTCGGCGCCGCAAACCAGCACCTGGACCGCGGGAAAGTCCTCGGCCAGCTCGACGCGCACCTGCTCCAGGTAGTCTTCGTCGCGGGCCACCAGCAGCAGGTCGGCGCCGAGGCCGGCCAGTTCGCGCGCCGTGGCCAGGCCGATGCCCTTGCTCGCGCCGGTCACCAGGGCGGTATGCCCGCGCAGTTGCCACGCGTCCGCGCGGTTGTACGGGAGGCTGTTCATGACGCCAGCTTAGCAACGTGTCCGCGCTCGCGCGCGGCTGCCGGCAACAGCTTGCCCGCCGCGTCGCCCGGCGGGACACTCGCACCGTCACCTCGCCGAGAACCGCTCCATGAAGCCGCTGCCGATCCTGCTTTGCGTGCTGGCCCTGACCGCCTGTTCGAACAAGCCGCCCGAACCTCAGGCCAGGCCCGCCGCCACGGCTTCCGTCGCCACCCCCTTCGATGCGCTGAGGGCGGACGAGCAGCGGGCGAAGGGCGTGCAGAAGCTGGTCGACAAGCACGCCGAGGAGCAGCGCAAGCAGATCGAGGCACAGGAACAGTAGGAGCCGCTCGCGGGCGGCGCTCTTGGCCCGGGATTCGGGATTCGCTAGAGCAGAAGCATCGCCCGCGAGCGGGCTCCTACGAGGCGGCGCGGTGCGGGCTCAGCGCGGACTGCACAGGCAGTCGGCATAGATGTTCGGCGTGCCGGCCCTGGCGTGGCGCAGCAGCTCAAGCTCCGGTGCCAACTCGGGCAACTGCGCAACCCAGCGCGGCAGGCGCACGCCCCACGCTTGCAGCACGCGCGTGCCGGCGCTGCGGTTGAGGTTGACCAGGAAGCGCTCGAAACCGCCCAGCGGGGCCTCCTCGTAGCGCACCGGGTAGTCCTTGCCCAGCCCGGCCAGCGTCGCGGCCTCGGCCACGGCGTCGTCGAGGCCGCCGAGCCGGTCGACGAGGCCGCGTTCCAGTGCCTGGCGGCCGGTCCACACGCGGCCCTGGGCGATCGCGTCGATGGCCTGATACGTCTTGCCGCGGGCCTCGGCCACCTTGCCGACGAAGTCGCGGTAACCCTTGTCGATGACGGCCTGGATCACCGTGCCGACCTTCGGGTCGAGCGGACGGGTGATGTCGAAGGCGCCGGCCATCGGGCCGGTAGCGACGCCGTCGCTGCGGATGCCGAGCTTGGCCAGCGTGCCCGGCACCGTGTAATACATGCCGAAGATGCCGATCGAGCCGGTGATGGTGTTCGGCTCGGCCAGGATGCGATTGGCGTTCATCGAGATCCAGTAGCCGCCGCTGGCCGCCACATTGCCCATCGACACCACCACCGGAATGCCGGCTGCGCGGGTCTGCGCCACTTCGCGACGGATTTCCTCGGCGGCGTAGACCTCGCCACCGGGCGAATTCACGCGCAGCACCAGCGCCTTGGTGCGGTGGTCCTCGCGTGCGGTGCGGATCAACGCGGCGGTGGATTCGCCGCCGATCGCACCCGGCGCGCGCTTGCCGCCGACGATCTCGCCTTCAGCCACCACGATCGTCACGCCGGGTGCCAACAGCTTGCCCTCGCGCGGCAGGTGGTCGACGTAGCGGGCCAGGTCGACCTGGCGGAAGCCCTGCTGCTTGTCGCCGGCCGGCACGCCCTGCCCGCGCAACATCGCGATCAGCTCGGCGCGGGTGGCGGTGCCGTCGATCAGGTGCTGGTCCAGCGCCAGCCTGGCCAGATCGCCCCGGGTGCTGGCGATGTGCTGCGGCAGGTTGTCGACGTCGTCGCGCAACGCAGCCGGGTCGATCTTGCGCAAGCCGGCCACCTCATCGAGGTAGCCGTCCCACAGCCCGCCCATCCAGTAGCTGTCGGCCTGTTTCGCCTCGGCCGAGGCGTGGTCGAGGATGTACGGTTCGGCCGCGCTCTTGAACTGGCCGACGCGGAACAGGTGCACGTCGACGCCGAGCTTGTCGAGCAGGTCCTTGTAGAACAGGCGGTAGTTGGCCAGCCCGGTAAGCATCACGCCGCCTTGCGGATCGAGCAGTACCCGGTCGGCGTGGGCCGCCAGGTAATACTGGCCCTGGTCCAGGTTGACGCCCCAGGCGATCACCGGCTTGCCGGCGGCGCGGAAGCGGTCCAGCGCCGCGCCCACTTCGCGCAATGCGGCGAAGCCGCCGCTGTCGAGCTCCCCCGGCAACAGCAGGATGCGGCTGATCCGCGCATCCTTCGCCGCCGCGTCGATCGCGCCGACCAGATCGCGCAGTTGCACCTGGTTGACGTCCTCGCCCGAGAGCCGCGACAGCGCCCGCTGCATCGGCGCGGCGCTGTACTGCTCGACCAGTTGTCCCTGCGGTTTGAGCACCAGCACGCTGTCCGGCTGCACGCCATGCTCGTCGCCGGCGGTGGCGGCCACCAGGATCAACACGATCGCCAGGAACGCGAAGAACACCAGGTTGATGATGATCAGCCGCACCATGTTGAGACCATGTCCCAACTGCCGCAGCGAGCTGCGGCGGCGGGGCGGGGGCGGCAGGGGAGGAGTCATGGAAATGGTTCCGGGGATCAGGCGTCAAGCGTAACCGGTCGGGCCGCAGCGGTGATCGCGGCCACCCGCCAGCGCTGCTTCCACGCGCTGCGCCAGAAGCGCGCGAACAGCATCACCGC
>CALCWL010000204.1 GCA_937906285.1 uncultured Rhodanobacter sp.
TCACCTGTTCGCGCAAGGACCCGGGCCGCATCGTCTACGACCTGCTGCCGCCGCGTTACAGCGTGCGCTCACCCGCACTGTCCACCGTCGGCCGGCTCGATCGCGATACCTCGGGCCTGTTGCTGTTCACCGACGATGGCGCGCTGCTGCACCGGATCATTTCGCCTAAGGCGCAGGTGGCCAAGGTCTACGAGGCCACGCTGGCGCAGGACCTGCGCGGCGACGAGGGCGCGCTGTTCGCCAGCGGCACGCTGTTGCTGGAATCGGAGAAGGAGCCGCTGGCGCCCGCGGCACTCGACGTGCTGGGGCCGCGGCATGTGCGCCTGACCGTCACCGAAGGCCGTTATCACCAGGTGCGCCGGATGTTCGCCGCCGCCGGCAACCGCGTGGAGACGTTGCGGCGCATCTCGGTCGGCGCACTCCCCCTGGGCGACCTGCCGTCCGGCGAATGGCGCTCGCTCGATGCTGCCGAGGTCGCGCTGATCTTCGCGTAGGGCCGCCGGCGGTTTCGTCGCAACCCGATGGCGGGCAGCGCCCGCCCTACAGCACGTGCACGGCCGTGGGGATGGCGTTGCCGAACCACTTGTGCCGTTCGTCGCGGCAGCTCGGGCTGCCCATGGCGAACTGGCGGCAGATGGCGGGGCGATCCTCGTAGATGGTGCAGCCGAAGGTGTTCGGGTTCACCGCGGCACACCAGCCCTCTTCGCCCTTGGCGAGAATCGCCATGCCGTGCTCGTCATGGTCGACGAGCCACGCCGGTACGTGATCCTCGGGCATCAGCACCACGGTCAGGCGGCAACACACGGCTTCGCAGGTCGAACACTGCACGCTGGGGTCGATGCTTTCGCTGCAGGGGGCCGGGAGATTTTTCACGCGTCAGCATGGCACGCCGGACATGAATGCCATGTTGTGGCGCAAACTGGCGGCGAACCTTGCAAAGCTCCCGACACCGCGCATATTGGCGTGAGCCTTGCGCGATGCTTTCGCGGCGCGTGGCGAAAGCGTCGCACTGAGGGCGCGTTCCTGTATTTGGTCAGGTGTATCCATGTTCAACCTGCGTTTCGACAACACGTTCGTGCATGAGCTTCCCGGTGATCCGGAGCCGTGCGGGCAGTTGCGCCAGGTCGAGGGCGCGCTTTATTCGCGGATCGACCCCACGCCGGTGGCGGCACCGCGCGTGCTGGCGCACTCGGCGGAGATGGCTGCGACACTCGGCTTCAGCGAGGCGGAGGTGGTCAGCGCCGAATTCGCCCAGGTGTTCGGCGGCAATGCCTTGCTCGAAGGCATGTGGCCGTGGGCGGCGAACTACGGCGGCCACCAATTCGGCCAGTGGGCTGGCCAGCTGGGCGACGGCCGCGCCATCTCGCTGGGCGAGCTGGTCAACGCGGCGGGTGAGCGCTGGGAGCTGCAGTTGAAGGGGGCAGGCCGAACCCCGTATTCACGCGGCGCCGATGGCCGTGCGGTGCTGCGTTCGTCGGTGCGCGAGTTCCTGTGCAGCGAGGCGATGCATCACCTCGGCGTGCCGACCACGCGCGCCCTGTGCCTGCTCGAGACCGGCGAACCGGTGCTGCGCGACATGTTCTACGACGGCCATGCCGCGCCCGAGCCCGGCGCGATCGTCTGCCGCGCGGCACCCTCGTTCATCCGCTTCGGCAATTTCGAGCTGCCCGCTTCGCGCGGCGACGTCACGCTGCTGCGGCAACTGGTCGATTTCACCATCCGCCGCGACTTTCCCGAACTGTCGGGGCAGGGCGAAGCGCTTTATGCCGAATGGTTCGCCCAGGTCTGCGAACGCACCGCCACGATGATCGCGCACTGGATGCGGGTGGGCTTCGTGCATGGCGTGATGAACACCGACAACATGTCCATCCTCGGCCTCACCCTGGACTATGGCCCCTACGGCTGGATCGACAACTTCGACCCGGACTGGACGCCGAACACCACCGACGCCCAGCGCCGCCGCTACCGCTTCGGGCAGCAGCCGAACGTGGCGTGGTGGAACCTGAGCCGGCTGGCCGGCGCGCTGGCGCCGCTGTTCGACGACGTGGCGCCGTTGCAGGCCGGGCTCGACCGCTACGCCGAGGCGTATGCCGCCGCGGATCGCGTCAATATTGCGCGCAAGCTCGGGCTTGCCGAGTGCCGCGATGCGGATGTGGCGCTGATGCAGGATCTTCATGCGCTGATGGCATCGGCCGAAATCGACATGACACTGTGGTTCCGCGCGCTGGCCAACGTCGATCCGTCGAGGCCAACCCTGCAGCCGATGGACGACGCTTTCTACGATGAAGCGAAACGGCGTGAAGCTGGGCCGGCGCTCGCTGACTGGCTGACGCGCTATGCCGCCCGTCTTGTCGACGATCCGCTTCCTGCCGGCGAGCGTCGCGCGCGCATGCAGATGGCCAACCCGCGCTACGTACTGCGCAATTACCTTGCACAGCAGGCAATCGACCGGGCGAGCGCGGGCGACCCTTCCGGCATCCGCGAATTGCTCGACGTGATGCGCCATCCGTACGATGACCAGCCCGGCCGCGAAGCGTTCGCTTCGAGGCGGCCGGACTGGGCGCGGCACAAGGCGGGTTGCTCGATGCTCTCGTGCAGTTCGTGAAACGCGCAAGGGCCGGCATGGCCGACCCTTGCGTTCGCTGCGATTGGTGCCCCCGAGACGATTCGAACGTCCGACCTGCCCCTTAGGAGGGGGCCGCTCTATCCAACTGAGCTACGAGGGCGGGGCGGCGATTTTCGCATGGATCGCGCGGCTCTGCTCCTCCCCCTTGCGCCTCGGAGAGGGAGCCATTCCTGCCACCCTGCTAGAATGACCAATTGCCTATTCATCCACGGCGCCGGCCGGCGCCGCACGATCAGGAGTCACGTATGTCGCATGCCATCCTCAAGTCGCTCGGTATCGGTGCCGAACATTCGGGTACCTATCTCGGCCAGGGCGAGTGGTCGAAGACCACCGACGCCGGCGCCCTGCAGCCGGTGAACCCGGCCACCGGCGAGGTGATTGCCACGGTGCATGCGTCCAGCGCTGCCGACTACGAGGTGATCGTCCAGCGCGCGCAGGCCGCGTTCAAGGTGTGGCGCACCACGCCGGCGCCGCAGCGCGGCGAAGCCGTGCGGCTGTGCGGCGAGGCGCTGCGCAAGCACAAGGACGCGCTGGGTTCGCTGGTCGCGCTGGAGATGGGCAAGATCAAGCCCGAGGGCGACGGCGAAGTGCAGGAGATGATCGACATCGCCGATTTCGCGGTCGGCCAGAGCCGCATGCTGTACGGCTACACCATGCACTCGGAGCGTGCCGGCCACCGCATGTACGAGCAGTACCACCCGCTGGGCATCGTCGGCATCATCAGCGCGTTCAACTTCCCGGTCGCGGTGTGGGCGTGGAACGCGATGCTGGCTGCCGCCTGCGGCGACATCTGCATCTGGAAGCCGTCGCCGAAGACGCCGCTGTCGGCCATCGCCGCAATCAAGATCTGCAACGAGGCGCTGAAGAACGGCGGCTATCCGGATTTGTTCTTCCTGTTCAACGACGCCGGCAGCGACCTGGCGCAGGCCTTCGTCGACGACAAGCGCATCCCGCTGATCAGCTTCACCGGCTCGACCAAGGTCGGCCGCATGGTCGGCGAGCGCGTGGCGCAGCGCATGGGCCGCTCGCTGCTGGAGCTGGGCGGCAACAACGCGATCATCCTGGACGAGTCGGCCGACCTGAAGCTGGCGATTCCGGGCATCGTGTTCGGCGCGGTCGGCACCGCCGGCCAGCGCTGCACCAGCACGCGCCGCCTGTTCGTGCACGAGTCCATCCACGACAGCGTGCTCGACACCCTGGTCAAGGCCTACAAGCAGGTCGAGGGCAAGATCGGCGATCCCACGCTGGCCACCACGCTGATGGGCCCGCTGAACAGCCAGGACGCCGTGAAGGGTTATCTCGCCGCGATCGAGAAGGCGAAGGCGGCCGGCGGCACGGTGGCCACCGGCGGTGCGGCGCTGACCGACCGCAAGGGCAACTTCGTGCTGCCGACCATCATCACCGGCCTGAAGAACGCCGATGAAGTCGTGCAGACCGAAACCTTCGCGCCGATTCTCTACGTGATGAAATTCAAGCATCTCGACGAGGCGATCGAGGCGCAGAACGACGTGCCGCAGGGCCTGTCCTCGGCGATCTTCACGCAGAACCTGAAATCGGCCGAGAAGTATCTCTCCGCGGCCGGTTCGGACTGCGGCATCGCCAACGTCAATATCGGCACCTCCGGCGCCGAAATCGGCGGCGCATTCGGCGGCGAGAAGGAAACCGGCGGTGGCCGCGAGTCCGGCTCCGACGCGTGGAAGGTCTACATGCGCCGCCAGACCAACACCATCAACTACTCCGATTCGCTGCCGCTGGCGCAGGGCATCAAGTTCGATCTGTAAGTACCGGCAACAGGCCCGCGGCCGGTTCGCCGGCCGCGGGCGATCACGTTACGATGCTCTCGGCGCCGACTCGGCGCATTTCCGCGAGCAAACCGATGAACGATCCCGTGTCCTATCGTGCCGCCGCTCCAACCAGCACGCTGGCGGTGGTGAGCCTGGTGTTCGGCATCCTGGCCTGGTGCGTGCTGCCGTTCGTCGGTGCCCTGGTGGCCATCGTCTGCGGCCACCTCGCGCGCAGCGAGATCCGCGGCAGCCACCCGGAACACCGTCCCGAAGGCGACGGCATGGCGGTTGCCGGGCTGGTGCTCGGCTACGTGCAACTGCTGCTGTCGGTGCTGTTCGTGTTCGTGGTGATCGCGGTATTGTTCTTCGGTTTCGCGCTCGGCGGCTGGCACGGATGGTGAATCCGCTGCCGCCGTTCGATTTTCGTGGCTGGCGCGTGCTGGTGGCCGGCGGCAGCCGCGGCATCGGCCGCAGCATCGCGCTGGGTTTCGCCCAGGCCGGTGCCGCGGTGTCGATCTGCGCGCGCGGCGCGGCGGCGCTTGAGGAAACCCGGGCGCAGATCGCCGCCCACGGCGTGGTGGCGCACGCGCTATCCACCGACCTGGCGCGGCCGGAAGCAATCCAGGCCTGGGTGGCGGGAGCGGCGAACGCGCTGGGCGGCATCGACGTGCTGGTCAACAACGCCAGCGGCTACGGCTTCCGCGACGAGGACGAAGACTGGCTGGCCAACTTCAACGTGGACCTGATGGCGGCTGTGCGCGCCTCGCGGGCCGCGTTGCCGCATCTGGCGGGGTCGGCGCATCCGTGCATCCTGCACACCAGTTCGATCGCGGCCTTGCGCTCGCGTCCGGGTGGGCCGTCGTATGCCGCCTTGAAGGCCGCGTTGAGCCATTACACGACATCCCAGGCGCAGGCATTGGCACCCCGGCGCATCCGCGTCAACGCGATCGCGCCGGGCTCGATCGAGTTTCCCGGCGGCCTGTGGGACCAGTGCCACAAGGACGAGCCGGCGCGTTACGCCGAGGTGCTGGCGAAGATCCCGTTCGGCCGCTACGGCACGCCGGAAGAAGTTGCGCACGCGGCCTTGTTCCTCGCCTCGCCGTGGGCCGGCTGGATCACCGGCCAGACCCTGGTGGTGGACGGCGGCCAACTGCTGGCCGGCTGAGCGTGACCTGGCCGCCTTCGACGCGCTGTCCGGCACGCTAAACTGCGCGACATTCCACGACTGCCGGCGTT
>CALCWL010000205.1 GCA_937906285.1 uncultured Rhodanobacter sp.
CGCAAACGCAGACAGGCGGTAAAACTGATGGCGATCGACAAACAGGGACATGATCGAGGCGAGCCGGAGAAGTTGCGTCCGGCGCGCATGCAGATCGAGACGACGGTGCTGATCAGCCGTCATGGCGAGTCGCACCCCACCGAACTGGTGGATATCTCGGCGACCGGCGCATTGCTGCGCCGCCCGCTGGGCTGGACCGGCGAAACCGGGCAGAGCTGGGTGCTGGACATGATTTTCGGGCACAACCTGCACATCCATCTGGAGGCGACCGTCGCGCGCATCTCCGATCATCACATCGGTTTTTCCTACAGTCGCATTCCGGAAGACAAGCAGGTGCCGCTGTGGAACCTGCTGGGCGGTTACGCCGATATCCTGGAGTACTGGAAGGACGGTTGAGCCGGCTTGCGCCGCGCCTGCATGAAAACGCCCGCGACTGCGGGCGTTTTTGCAGGTGGATGTTCGAACCGGTTCAGCCTGCGGATTGCTTCTCGTCGCGCAACTCGCGGCGCAGGATCTTGCCCACGTTGCTCTTGGGCAAACTGTCGCGGAATTCGATCAGCTTGGGCCGCTTGTAACCGGTCAGGTTCTCGCGGCAGAACTGCTTGAGCGCCTCCTCGGTTAGGTTCGGGTCCTTGCGCACCACGAACAGCTTCACCACTTCGCCGGAGTGTTCATCGGGCACGCCCACCGCGGCCACTTCCAGCACCCCGGGGTGCGCCATCACCGCGTCCTCGACCTCGTTCGGGTACACGTTGAAACCGGAGACCAGGATCATGTCCTTCTTGCGGTCGACGATATAGAAGTAGCCGTTTTCGTCCATCTTCGCGATATCGCCGGTGTGCAGCCAGCCGTCGGCGCCGAGCACCTTGGCGGTTTCATCCTCGCGCTTCCAGTAGCCCTTCATCACCTGCGGCCCGCGCACCATCAGTTCGCCGACTTCGCCGACCGGCAGCGGCTGGCCGGCCTCCGACCAGATCGCCACGTCGGTAGACGGAACCGGCAGCCCGATCGAGCCGTTGTACTCCTTCAGGTCCAGTGGATTGATGCACACCGCCGGCGAGGTTTCGGTAAGGCCGTAGGCTTCGGCGAGCGTGCAGCCGGTGGTCTGCTTCCAGCGTTCGGCCACCTTGCGCTGCACCGCCATGCCACCGCCGAGGGTCAGGTGCAGGGTGGAGAAATCCAGTTCGGCGAAGCCCGGCGTGTTGAGCAGGCCGTTGAACAGCGTGTTGACGCCGGTCAGCGCGGTGAAACCGGACTTGCCCAACTCCTTGACGAAGCCGGGCATGTCGCGCGGGTTGGTGATCAGCCAGTTGAGGCCGCCCAGACGGGTGAAGACCAAGCCGTTCGCCGTCAGCGAAAAGATGTGGTACAGCGGCAGCGCGGTGATGATCACTTCTTTGCCGGGCTTGACCAGCTCGGTGCCGATCCAGGCGGCTGCCTGCAGCATGTTGGCGATCATGTTGCCGTGGGTCAGCATCGCGCCCTTGGCCACGCCGGTGGTGCCGCCGGTGTACTGCAGGAAGGCAATGTCGTCGTGGTCCATCGTGACCGGCTGCAGCGGATGCGCCGCGCCCTGCGCCAGCGCGTCGCGGAAACGCACCGCTTCGGGCAGGTGGAACGCCGGCACCATCTTCTTGACGTGCTTGAGCACGAAGTTGACCAGCGCGCCCTTGGGGAAGCCGAGCAGGTCGCCGATGCCCGTGGTGACAATGTGCCGGACCTGGGTCTGCGCTGCCACCTGCTGCAGCGTGGCCGCGAAATTGTCCAGCACCACGATCGCCTTGGCGCCGGAATCCTCCAGTTGATGCTTCAACTCGCGTGCGGTGTACATCGGGTTGGTGTTGACCACCACCAGCCCGGCGCGCAGCGCTCCGAACAGTGCGATCGGATACTGCAGCACGTTGGGCAGCATGATCGCGATGCGATCGCCCTTGCCCAACTTGAGTACGCCGGTGAGGTAGCCGGCGAATTGGCGGCTCATTTCGTCGATCTGCCCATAGCTGAGCTGACGGCCGAAATTGGCGAACGCGGGACGATCGCGGAAACGGGCGAACGCCTCCTCGAGCACCGCCGGGACCGAGGCATACTGGTTGACGTCGATCTGACCGGGCACGCCGGCCGGATAATGTTCCAGCCAGGGACGTTCGTTGCTCATGCTCT
>CALCWL010000206.1 GCA_937906285.1 uncultured Rhodanobacter sp.
GGTCCTGGAACACCATGATGGTGTCGTAGGCCAGCGATCCGCAGATGACGGCAGGCATGGTGCGAGAAGACCCCGGTGCGAGTGGGAGGCAGCAGATGCGCGGCCGAACGGCTCCGACCGGATCCCTGCAGCCAAAGGCCGTCATCGTACCGCCATCTGTCCGCGCTGGCGAATCCGGGACCTCCGTCGCAGTTCAGTTCGCGGCGCAGGAAAATCGCTTATGGCCGTGTTGTACAAGGGTTTCTTAACGTGTTTTTCCTTGCGCAGCGCGGTCGGGCTGACTAGACTGGCGAGCTTGTCTGTTTAGCCTGGCCGACCCACGGCGGACCCATGTTCAAGAAGTTCCGCGGCATCTTCTCCAACGACGTTTCCATCGACCTCGGCACGGCCAACACGCTGATCTACGTGCGTGGGCAGGGGATCGTGCTGAATGAACCCTCGGTGGTGGCGATCCGCCAGGATCGCGGTCCCGGCGGCCCGCGCACGATCGCGGCCGTGGGCGGCGACGCCAAGCGCATGCTGGGCCGCACGCCGGGCAACATCGCCACGGTGCGCCCGATGAAGGACGGCGTGATCGCCGACTTCACCATGACCGAGGCGATGCTGCAGCACTTCATCAAGCAGGTGCACAAGTCGCGCTTCCTGCGCCCGAGCCCGCGCGTGCTGGTATGCGTACCGTGCGGCTCGACCCAGGTCGAGCGCCGCGCCATCAAGGAATCGGCCGAAGGCGCCGGCGCCCGCGACGTGTTCCTGATCGAGGAGCCGATGGCTGCCGCGATCGGCGCCGGCATCCCGGTGCATGAGGCGCGCGGTGCCATGGTGCTGGATATCGGCGGCGGCACCTCGGAAGTGGCGGTGATCTCGCTCAACGGCATCGTGTACTCGCAGTCCGCCCGCGTCGGCGGCGACCGTTTCGACGAGGCGATCATCAACTACGTGCGACGCAACCACGGCACCCTGATCGGCGAATCCACCGCCGAGCGGATCAAGCTGCAGATCGGCTGCGCGTTTCCGCAGGACGACGTCAAGGAGATCGAGATCTCCGGGCGCAACCTGGCCGAGGGCGTGCCGCGCATGTTCACGATCAACTCCAACGAGATTCTCGAGGCGTTGCACGAGCCGCTGGCCGGCATCGTGGCGGCCGTGAAGTCGGCGCTGGAACAGACCCCGCCGGAGCTGTGCTCCGACGTCGCCGAGCGCGGCATCGTGCTCACCGGCGGCGGCGCGCTGCTGCGCGACCTGGACGACCCGCTGACCTGCGTGGCGCGTGGCGGCGGCAAGGCGCTGGAGCTGATCGATCAGCATGGCAGCGACTTCTTCTCGCCCGAATAGCGCGCGGCAACGGGGGCCGCGATGGCGCGCGCACGCGAAGGTTCTTCCCCCCTGTTTGCCGGCAACGCGGCCGGCACGCTGCGGCTGATCGTCTATCTGGCGCTGGCGGTGGTGTTGATGGTGCTCGACCAGCGCAATGGCTGGCTGTGGCAGCTTCGTTCGGCCGCGTCGGCGGTGATCGAGCCGGTGTACCGGTTGGCTGGCCTGCCTGCGGCCGGGGTGCGCACTCTCAGCGTCGCCTTTTCCGATCGCCAGTACCTGACCTCGCAGAACCAGCGCCTGCGCGAGGATCTGCTGCTGGCCAATGCCAAGTTGAACCGCATGGCGGCCGTGGCCGAGCAGAACGAACGGCTGCGACGGCTGCTCGATACCCAGCACAGCCTCAAGCTCAACGTGCAACTCGCGCGGGTCATCGGCGTGGATCTCGGCGCGTACCGCTATGAGCTGACCTTGAACATGGGTTCGCGCGACGGCGTCGAACCCGGGCAGCCGGTGATCGACGCGCATGGCGTGATGGGCCAGGTGAAAGCCGTGCTGCCGCACACCGCCGTGGTGATGCTGATCACCGATCCCTCGCATGCGATCCCGGTGACGATAGCGCGCACCGGCCTGCGCACGGTGGCCTACGGTTCGCGCGACGGCGACCAGCTGAGCCTGCCCAACCTGCCGCTGGCAGCCGACGTGCGCGCGGGCGACAAGCTGCTCACCTCGGGCATCGGCGGCCGTTTCCCGCCCGGGTTCCCGGTAGGCCGGATCGACAGCGTGGCGCCGGCGCCCACCGGCATGTTCCAGGTGGCGTTGGCCACGCCGGCGGCGGATCTCGACCGCAGCACCGACGTGCTGCTGCTGCACGACCAGGCCGAACCCAAAGGGCCGCCCGATCTGCCCGTTCCGGCAGGGCCGTCGCCAGCGCTGGCACCGGCCGCTTCGGCCAGCGTCGCCGCACCGGTGGTGCGTCCGGGCCCGACCGGCGGAGTGCCGCGATGAGTCGCGCGCGACTGAGCCAATGGTGGTTCGTCGGCACGCTGGCCGCATCGCTGCTGCTGATGCTGGTGCCGCTGCCTGGCGTGCTGGAGCCCTTCAAACCGTACTGGCCGGCGCTGGTACTGCTGTACTGGGCGCTGGAATCGGAAGACCGGGTGAGCCTGGGCCTCGCCTTCGGCGTGGGCCTGTTTGCGGACCTGCTCGACGGCGTGCTGCTGGGCGAGCAGGCGCTGCGGCTGTGCGCGCTGGTCTTCATCACCGTGCGTTTCCGTTCGCGGCTGCGCTTCTTCCCGATGTGGCAGCAGGCGCTGGCGGTGCTGGCCTTGCTGCTCAACGACCGCATCCTGTTGCTGCTGGTGCGCATCCTGGCCGGCGCCTCGCTGCCACCGGCGAGCTGGTGGATTTCCCCCTTCGTCGGCGCGGCGCTGTGGCCGTTCCTGTTCCTGCTGCTCGACGACCTGCGCGCGCGGCTGCGGATCCAATGAAGCATGAGCCGGTGAGATGAAGAGTCGCCGCGCGCTCAAGAACGTCCGTGACGAGACCTCGCTGTTCCGCCGCCGCGCGCTGGTGGGTTTCGTGCTGATCCTGCTGGGGCTGGGCGGGCTGGTCGGGCGTTACGTGGTGCTGCAGGTCGCCCGGCACGACGAGTTCGCCACCCGCTCGACCAACAACCGGGTCAAGCCGCGCGCGATCCCGCCGGCACGCGGGCTGATCTACGACCGCAACGGCGTGGTGCTGGCCGACAACGTGCCGGCGTTCCGGTTGGAGGTGGTGCCCGAACAGGTCAAGGACATGCCCGGCCTGCTGGCGCGACTGGGCCAGGTGGTGCCGCTGGACCAGGACGACATCGACGCGTTCAACAAGCAGTTGCGGCAGAGCCGTCGCTTCGACAGCGTGCCGCTGAAGATGCACCTGACCGAGGACGAGATCGACCGTTTCGCGGTCAATCGCTGGCGCTTTCCCAACGTCGACGTGGTGCCTTACCTGACCCGGCATTATCCGTTCGGCCCCTTGTTCGCCCACGTGGTCGGCTATGTGGGGCGCATCGACGCCGACGACCTGCAGCGTCTGGACGCGGATCGCTACCAGGGCACCAGCCATGTCGGGCGCAGCGGCGTGGAGCGTTCCTACGAGAATCTGCTGCACGGCAAGCCCGGCTATGAACTGCTGGAGGTCAACGCCGACGGCCGCACCCAGCACGTGCTGGAAACCCATGCGCCCACGCCCGGCCGCAGCCTCTACCTGAGCATCGACGCGCGCATCCAGAAGGCGGCCGAGGCGGCATTCGAAGGGCGTCCCGGTGCGGCAGTGGCGATCGATCCGCGCAACGGCCAGGTGCTGGCGATGGTCAGCGTGCCCACGTTCGATCCCAACCTGTTCGTCAACGGTATCAGCCAGGCCGACTACCGCGCGCTGACCACCGACCCGGACAAACCGCTGTACAACCGCGCCTTGCGCGGCGTGTATCCGCCCGGGTCGACGGTGAAGCCGTTCCTGGCACTCGGCGGGCTGGAACTCGGCCTGCGCAAGCCCTCGGACACGGTGTTCTCCAACGGCCAGTTCTGCCTGCCGGGGCAGACGCGCTGCTACCGCGACGACAAGCGCGGCGGCGACGGCACGGTGGACATGGTCACGGCGATCGAGAAGTCGACCAACACCTATTTCTACAAGCTCGCGCTGGACATGGGCATCGACCGGCTGAGCCAGTGGATGAGCCGCTTCGGTTTCGGCCGCCAGACCGGCATCGACCTGATCGGCGAATCCGACGGCATCCTGCCCTCGCGCCAGTGGAAGGCCGCCAACAGCAAACAGCCTTGGTATCCCGGCGAAACGGTGATCGCCGGCATCGGCCAGGGTTACTGGGCGGTTACCCCGCTGCAACTGGCGCACGCGGTGGCCACCCTGGCCGGCGGCGGCGTGCCGTACCTGCCGCGGCTGGGCCTGGCCACCAGCACCGTCGGCGAGGCGCAGCGCCAGCCGCTGCCCAATCCGCCCGGCGCCACGTTGATCCGCCAGCACGGCGACTGGGCGGTGATCAATGCGGGCATGCGCGCGGTGATTACCGATGGCACCGGCAAGGGTCTGAACGACGGCTTCCCCTACGCGATCGCCGGCAAGAGCGGCACCGCCGAGCGCTACTCGCGCACCAGCGACGCGTACGACACCAATCGCAACACGGCATACCTGGCCACCCGCCACCGCGCCTGGTTCATCGCCTACGCGCCGGCCGACCACCCGCAGATCGCCGTGGCCGTGGTGCTGGAGCAGGGGGCCTGGGGCGCATCGGCAGCGGGGCCGATTGTGCGCAAGATCCTCGATGCATGGCTGGCCACCCAGCATGGCGTGCTGCCCGGCGCCGAGCGACTGCCGGATGCCGCGCCGGCTTCGCCCGGCACGCCGGCGCCGGCGGGCTCGGTCGTCGAAGACCAGCCGGTGTCCGCCAGCAGCGAGGTGCAACCATGATCGGCGTGCTGCGCGCGCGCATGCGCCGCTTCGTGCATCGGGTGATGACCCGGCGGCGGATCGACCTGCCGCTGGCGGCAGGCCTGTTCGTGCTGGCCTTGATCGGTCTGGCCACGCTCTACAGCGCGGGCGATCGCAGCCTGGCCCTGGTCGGTGGCCAGGCCGCGCGTTTCGTGTTGGGCGGCGCCTTGCTGCTGCTGGTCTCGCGCATTCCGCCCCCGGTACTGCGCAGCTGGACGCCGGGCCTCTACGCCGTCAGCGTCGCCCTGCTGGTGGTCGTGGCGATCCTCGGCGAGGGGCGTGGTTCGATGCGCTGGCTGGATCTTGGCGTGATGCGCTTCCAGCCATCCGAATTGCTCAAGCTCACCACGCCGATGATGGTGGCCTGGTATCTGCACCCGCGGCAGTTGCCGCCGGGCTGGAAGGACATCGCGGTGGTCGGCATCCTGATCGCCATTCCTGCCGCCTTGATCGCCGAACAGCCGGACCTGGGCACGGCGGTGCTGGTGGCCACGGCCGGGGCGTTCGCGCTGTTCCTCTCCGGCATGGCGTGGTGGCGCATCGGATTGCTGGTGGGCGCGGTGGTGGGGATGATCCCGATCGGCTGGCACTTCCTGCACCAGTACCAGCGCGATCGCGTGCTGACCCTGCTCAATCCCGAATCCGATCCGCTGGGCAACGGCTGGCACATCATCCAGTCGCAGATCGCGGTGGGCTGTACGCGTTCATCATCGGCCGCTGCCTGTGGATCGCGATGGAGGCGCGCGATACGTATTCGCGCCTGCTCGCTGGCGCGATCGGCATGAGCTTCTTCGTCTACGTGTTCGTCAACGGCGGCATGGTCGCCGGCATGCTGCCGGTGGTCGGCGTGCCGATGCCGATGATCAGCTACGGCGGCACGTCGGCGGTGTCGCTGTTGACCGGTTTCGGCGTGCTGATGTCGATCCATGCCAATCGCAAGAGCCACATCTGAATCGCGCCCCGCGCGCGCCATGCGTGGGGCCGAAGTCGCCGCGGCTTGCATGGTAGGCTCTCGCTGACCCCGATTTTCCCTTTGCGAAGGCCTTGCATGTCCGTGCATCCCGTGTCCCGTGTGTGCTGTTGCCTGCTGGTCCTGCTGTCGTGGGTGGCTGGAACGGACACCGCGCTGGCCGCCCATCCGGGCCAGGCGGAACTGGTGCAGGAGGTGGCGCAAGACACCGGCCAGAGCCCGGCCGCGCTCAATGCGCTGCTCGATGGCGCCGCCATGCAGCAGTCGATCCTCGATGCGATCAGCCGCCCGGCCGAAGCCAAGCCGTGGAAGGACTATCGCCCGATCTTCCTCACCGCCGCCCGCATCGAGGGCGGCGTCGCGTTCTATCAGCAGCATCGCGCGCTGCTGGAGCGGATCGCGAGCGAGTATGGCGTGGCGCCGCAGTACGTGGTGGCGATCATCGGCGTGGAGACCAACTACGGTCGCATCGTGGGCCGCTACAGGGTGCTCGATGCGCTGGTGACGCTGGCCTTCTACTACCCGCCGCGTGCGGCGTTCTTCCGCGGCGAGCTGAAGACTCTGCTGGAGCTTCCCGCCAGCAAGCTGGCCGGCCCGCTGGACTCCCTGGTCGGCTCCTATGCCGGCGCGCAGGGCTGGGGCCAGTTCATGCCTTCGAGCATCCGCGACTACGCGGTTGACGAGGATCACGACGGTCGCATCGACCTGCACGATTCGGCCGACGACATCGTGGCCAGCGTCGCCAACTACCTGCACGGGTACGGCTGGGAGCGCGATGCCCCGGTGGCGGCGCGGGCGCAGCCCGATGCCAAGGCGCACGCGAGCGACCTCAACGAGCTCATGCCGAAGCATCCGCTGGAACAGTTCGAGGCCTGGGGCTACGCGCCGCTGCAGCGGATCGACCCCGGCCGGCTCGCCAGCCTGCAGCAGCTCGAAGGCCCGGCCGGACCGGAGTACTGGTTCACCTTCCAGAATTTCTACGTGATCACCCGCTACAACCGCAGCCCGTTGTACGCGATGGCCGTCGAACAGCTGGCGCAGGCGATCGCCGCCGGCGTGGCGCAGGCGGACGCGGCGCGGTGAAGTTCGCTGCGGTCGCCGCCGTGATCGCGGCCAGCGTGCTGCTTGTCGCCTGCAGCGGGCCGCGCAGTCGACCATCGTCGTCCGGGGGGGGCCATCGCGGCGTATCCGGCACCGCCTCGCCCGCGGGCGAAGGCGGCATCCACGACGACCTCAGCCGGCCGCAATCCAGCCGCTACCGCGACGGCCGCGACAGCGTGCCGCCGCCGATCGACGTCAGCAAGCTGCCCGAGCCGGTGCCGAAGGTCGAGCCACGCTCGCGCTACGGCAACAAGTCGCCGTACACCGTACGCGGCAAGACCTACCGCGTGCTGTCCTCGGCGCGCGGGTATGACGAACGTGGCATCGCCTCGTTCTACGGCAACAAGTTCCACGGCTACAAGACCTCCAACCTCGAAACCTACGACATGTACGCGTTCACCGCGGCCAGCACCACCTTGCCGCTGCCCAGCTACGCGCGCGTGACCAATCTGGAGACCGGCAAGAGCGTGATCGTGCGGGTCAACGACCGCGGCCCGTTCCACGACAATCGGCTGATCGACTTGTCCTACGCCGCTGCGGTGAAGATCGGCATCTGGCCCAAGGGTACCGGCCTGGTCGAGGTCCGCGGCATCGACCCGGCGCATCCGGCGCAGGAACTGCCGCCGCCGGAGGCGGTCTCAGGCAGGCACCCGGGAATCTACCTGCAGGTCGGTGCCTTCGCCGACGCGTCCAATGCCGACCGCCTGGCCCGGCGCCTGCGTGCGGCCGACCTCGGCGCGGTGCAGGTGATCGACGGGGTGGTGCATGGCCAGCGCCTGCGTCGCGTGCGGGTCGGGCCGCTGGACAGCGTCGATCGCGCCGACGAAGTCAGTCGCCGGATCGAACGCATGGGTCTGCCCTCGCCGCAGGTCGCGGTAGACTGAGCGGGATTTGCGCAGGCTTCCTTGTCACTTCGGTGCGCGCAACGCCGATCCTCGAAAAACCGGACTCGAAAACACGATGAACTTTCTTCGACGCACCCTGATGCCGTTTGCCGCCGTTGCCGTCCTGCTGGTCGGCGTCGCGATGGCGCAGACCCCGCCCCATCCGGCGCCCGTGCCGCGCCCGGCCATGCCCGCTGCGCCGGTGCCGCCGCCGCCGGACGTCGATGGCGCCAGCTGGGTGCTGATGGACTACGCCACCGGCCAGATTCTGGCCTCGAAGGATCCCGATGCGCGCCGCGCGCCGGCCTCGCTGACCAAGGTGATGACCGACTACGTGGTCTCGGCCGAGCTCGCCAACGGGCGCATCCACGTCGGCGACATGATCACCATCAGCGAGCATGCCTGGCGCGGCGGCGGCGCCGGCACCGACGGCTCCACCAGCTTCCTCAAGCTGGGTAGCCAGGTGCCGCTGATGGATCTGCTCAAGGGCATGATCGTGCAGTCCGGCAACGACGCCGCGATTGCGCTGGCCGAACACACTGCCGGTTCGGAAGACGCGTTCGCCAACCTGATGAACGCCTACGCCAAGCAGCTGGGCATGGCCAATACGCATTTCTCCAATGCCTCCGGCTACCCGGTGGAGAACCATTACAGCTCCGCGCGGGACATCGCGATCCTGTCGCGCGCGCTGATCCACAACTTCCCCGACGACTACGCCATCTCGGCGATCAAGTCATACGAGTGGAACGGCATCAAGCAGCAGAACCGCAACGAACTGCTGTGGCGCGATCCGGCCGTGGACGGCATCAAGACCGGGCACACCGCCGACGCGGGCTTCTGCCTGGCGGCGTCCGCCAAGCATGGCGACGAGCGCATGATCGCCGTGGTGATGGGCGCCAGCTCCAACAAGGCGCGCGCCGATTCGGCGATGGCCCTGCTCAACTACGGCTTCCGCTTCTACGAGACGCACAAGCTGTACGACACCAGCAAGCCGCTGGCGACGCCACGGTTGTGGAAGGGCGAGGCGGACACCTTGCCGATCGGCGTGGCCAGCGACGTGCTGGTCACCGTCAAGACCGGCCAATACGACAAGCTCAAGGCGGTGATGGACATCCCCTCGACCCTGATCGCGCCGTTCAAGAAGGGCCAGCAGATCGGCAGCCTGCGCATCAGCCTGGATGGCCAGGCGCTGCAGACGGTGCCGCTGATCGCGTTGGCCGATGCGCCGCAGGGCGGCTTCTTCTCGCGCCTGTGGGACAGCATCCTGCTCTGGTTCCACAAGGACACCGGCAACACCGAGCAGGCGCCGAGCGCCAAGTGATGCAGCCGATCGATTTCGACAAGGCGAAGCAGCAAGGCCAGGGCTTCCAGTTCCCCGGCGAGTTCGAGATCACCGCCGTGGGCAGCGCCAGCGCCGACCTGCCCCGCCGCGTGCCGCAACTGCTCGAACGCGCCGGCCTGCACGTGCTGCACGAAACCGTGCGCCACCGCCATTCCGGCGCAGGCAACTTCGTCTCGGTCACCGTCACCTTCCGCTGCGACAACCGCGAGCAGTACGAAGCGGCACATCACGCGCTGCGCGCCGATGCGGAGATCCGGTACACGTTGTGAGAGCCGGGAGTAGGGAATAGGGAATGGAGAACAGGAAGAGCCTCCACCCCTCAATATCGCGTTCTTCCGCTCAGAATGGAGCTGTGGTTTCAACCTCGCCGTGACCAACGATTCCCTATTCCCGATTCCCCATTCCCGGCCGTTGAACGTCCGCCGCCTCGGCCGCCAGCCCTACGCGACCACATGGCAGGCGATGAGCGCGTTCACCGACCACCGCACGGCGGATACGCCGGACGAGCTGTGGCTGCTGGAGCACGACCCGGTGTTCACCCTGGGCCAGGCCGGCAAGATGGAACACGTGCTG
>CALCWL010000207.1 GCA_937906285.1 uncultured Rhodanobacter sp.
GAACGGCTCGATCATGCCGTGGCCCAGGGCCATGCGGCGGATCCACTTGTCGGATTTGATGCTCACGCGCTCTCCGGTCGATGGCGTTGCACCCGTCAGGTTCGGGTGCAAAACGGCAAAAATACATGGTGAGGGTATCGCCGCGCCAGCCAACCACACCATGGCCACGCCGCAGGAGCCCGCAGGCGGGCGATGCTCTTGGCGGGATTCGGGAAAAGCATCGCCCGCCAGCGGGCTCCTACGACTGAGACGGGAGGTCGGCCAACAGGTCCAGCGCTGCGTGGAGGGCTGCGCGGCATTCCGCACTGGCCAGCACCTGCGCCGCCATGCAACCGGCGCCGGGCAGCGGCACCATCACGGGTTGCGCCGCCAGCAGGCGAGCGGACATGGTGTAGAGAACCTCCGCCAGCGCCTGCTGAGCATGGCAGGAGCCGCGCGCGCTGGTGTTCAGCAGCAGCACCGGCTTGCCGGGAAACTCCAGACTGCCGACCAGCCAGTCGAGCAGGTTCTTGAACGCGCCGGGCACGCCGTGGGCGTATTCGGGGCAGGCGATCAGCAACGCATCCGCGGCGCCGACGGCTTCGCGCAAGGCCAGCACCCGGGGCGGCAGCGGATCGACCTCGTCATCCGGATTGAACAGCGGCAGCGCGCCCAGACCATCGTGCAGCACCAGGTCGAGCGCAGGCCCGGCCAGCTGTCGGGCGGCTTCCAGCGCGGCGCGGTTGGACGACACCCGGCGCAAGCTGCCGCACAGGCACAGTATGCGCCGTGCCGCCGTCACGCAGTCGGCACGCCCTGCACCACGATCTTGCCCAGGCCCAGCGACTTGTTGCGCGGCTGGCGCGACAGCCGGCCGGCGGCGTTGCGGGCGATCTCGCGGTAGCGCGCGGCGATGTCCGAGTCCGGCATCGCCGCCACCGACGGGTTGCCGCCGTCGGCCTGTTCGCGGATGCGGATGTCCAGCGGCAGCGAGCCGAGGTAGGCCGCGCCGTACTGCGTGGCCATGCGCTCGCCGCCGCCCTCGCCGAAGATGTTCTCCTCGTGCCCGCAGTTGGAGCAGACATGCGTGGCCATGTTCTCCACTACGCCGAGCACCGGCACCTCGACCTTCTCGAACATCTTGAGCGCCTTGCGCGCATCCAGCAGGGCGATGTCCTGCGGCGTGGTGACGATCACCGCGCCGGCCACCGGCACCTTCTGCGACAGCGTGAGCTGGATGTCGCCGGTGCCCGGCGGCAGGTCGATGACGAGATAGTCGAGCTGCTCCCAGCGGGTATCGGTGATCAGCTGCATCATCGCCTGGGTCACCATCGGGCCACGCCAGATCATCGGCGTGTCCTCCTCCACCAGGAAACCGATCGACATCACCGGCATGCCGTGCGCCTGCATCGGCAGGATGCTCTTGCCGTCCGGCGAGGCCGGCTTGCCGTGCACGCCGAGCATGGTCGGCTGGCTGGGGCCGTAGATGTCCGCGTCCATCACGCCGACCCTGGCCCCCTCGGCCTGCAGCGCCAGCGCCAGGTTGGCCGACACCGTGGACTTGCCCACGCCGCCCTTGCCCGAGGCGACCACGATGATGTTCTTCACGTTCGGCAACGGCCCCAGCGTGCCCTGCACCTTGTGCACGTGGATGCGGCTGGTGATCGACACCGTGGCCGACTCGATGCCCGGATCGGCCAGCAACGCCTCGCGCACCCGCGCGGTGATCGCCTCGATCGCACCGGCCGCGGGGTAACCCAGCTGCAGGTCCACCGAAACCCGGCCGCCATCGACGCCCACGGCGCGCACGGCCTCGCCCAGCGGGGCGCCGGTGTGGGTGTCGGTCAGCCCGCCCAGGATCTGGCGGACCAGGGCTTCATTCGCCTGCGTCATGTCGGTTCGGTCATCGAGAGAGACACCCATTATGCCAGCGCGCCGCAAACGGCCGGCTGACCCAGATCAGCGCCGTACCGGCGCGCCGGCAGCCATGGCGCAATGCAGCTTGACGACCTCGCCGAACCTCGCCAGTCTCGATTCCATACGCTTTCGTACGGGAGAGACGCCATGAAGTCAGCACGACGTTTTGCCTTCGCCACCTGCCTGCTGCTGGTCGCCGGTTCGGCGCTGGCCGCCAACAACACCCCAGTCGGCAACTGGAAAACCATCGACGACGAGAGCGGCAAGGCCAAGTCGATCGTGCAGATCACCGAGGAAAACGGTGAACTGAAAGCCACCATCGTCAAGCTGCTCAACCGCAGCCCCGAGGACATCGCCCGCGACGGCGAGGTGGCGCTGTGCAAGAAATGCGACGGCGAACGCAAGGACAAGCCGATCGAGGGCATGAACATCATGTGGGGCGTGCACCAGGACGATGACGTCTGGAGCGGCGGCCACATCCTCGACCCGAAGACCGGCAAGGTCTACAAGGTGAAGTTGTCGATGCTCGACGGCGGCCAGAAGCTCAACGTGCGCGGCTACATCGGCTTCTCCTGGGTCGGCCGTTCGCAGCAGTGGGAACGCCAGCCCTGACCTCCGGGTGATGGCGAACCGAAAAGCGCGCTTCGGCGCGCTTTTTCGTTCGGGAGCCGACCGGCAGCGCACCGACCGGTTTGGACGGCCATGCCATAATGCGCAGTCATTACGGAATCGTGCCCTCCATGTCCCGTCGCCTGCTCGTCACCCACGCCCTGCCCTACGCCAACGGCCCGCTGCACCTGGGCCACATGCTGGGCTACATCCAGACCGACATCTGGGTGCGCGCGCAGCGGATGATGGGCAACGAGGTGCACTTCGTGGCGGCGGACGACGCGCACGGCACGCCGATCATGCTGGCCGCCGAGAAGGCAGGCATGACGCCGGAGGCCTTCATCGCCGGCATCCGCGCCGGCCATGAAGCCGACTTCGCCGACTTCAACTTCAGCTTCGACCACTACCACACGACCCATTCGGACGAGAACCGCGAGCTGGCCTCGCTGATCTATACGCGCCTGCGCGACGCCGGCTGCATCGCCCGGCGCAGCATCCAGCAGTTGTTCGATCCCGAAAAGCAGATGTTCCTGCCCGACCGCTACATCAAGGGCACCTGCCCGGTGTGCAAGACGCCGGACCAGTACGGCGACAACTGCGAGAACTGCGGCGCCACCTATGCGCCGACCGACCTGATCAACCCGTATTCGGTGATGTCCGGCGCCAAGCCGGAACTGCGCGATTCGGAGCATTACTTTTTCGAGCTCTCCAAATTCGAGCCGCTGCTGCGCGACTGGTTCGCCGGCAAGTTCACCCATGGCAAGCCGGTGGCCGACAGCGGCGTCGCCGCCAAGCTGCGCGAATGGCTGGACGGCGGCCTGAAGGACTGGGACATCTCG
>CALCWL010000208.1 GCA_937906285.1 uncultured Rhodanobacter sp.
GCCCGGCTTGTAGCCGCCGAAATCCTGCGGCGCGTCGACCAGCAGGCTCTGCGAGGTGATCAGGCCGTCGTCCAGCGCCAGGCCGTACAGGAACGGTTTCAACGTGGAGCCGGGCGAGCGCGGTGCGGCGACCATGTCGATGTAGCCGTGCCGCTGCGGGTTGGCGAAGTCGCTGGTGCCGACGTAGACGCGCGCCTCCAGCGTGGCGTTGTCGACCACCAGCAAGGCGGCCGAGGTGTGCGCCGGCAGCCGCGACAGATACGTGCTGACCCGATCCTCGGCGGCGCGCTGCAGGTTGGCGTCGATGGTGCTGATGATGCGCCGCGCCCGCGGCTGTTCGCGATGCAGCCGCTCGGCCAGCAAGGCAGCGGACAGCGGCGCGCGCAGCGAGCGCGCCACCACCGGCTCGATCGCCGCGTCACGCACTTCGGCAGAGCTCCACACGCCGAGGTCGCGCATGCGACGCAGCACCTTGTCGCGCGCGGCACGTGCGGCTTGTGGATGGCGATCCGGCCGCAGCCGGCTCGGTGACTGCGGCAACACGGCCAGCAGCGCCGCCTCGGCGTGCGACAGCCGCTTCGCCGGCTTGCCCAGGTACGCCCACGATGCCGCCTCGACGCCCTCGATCGGACCGCCGAACGGCGCGTGGTTGAGGTACAGGTCGAGGATCTGCGCCTTCGACAGATGCGCCTCCAGCTGCAGCGCGCGGAAGATCTGCACCAGCTTGCCGCGGAAGGTATGCGGTATCGGCTGGATGATCCGCGCCACCTGCATGGTCAGCGTCGACCCGCCCGAGACGATGCGACCGTGCACGAGGCCGCCGGCGAGGCCGCGCAGCAGCGCATAGGGATTGACGCCGGGGTGACGGTAGAACCAGCGGTCCTCGTAGTTCAGCAGCGCCTGCAGGTACAACGGCGAGACCTGTTTCGCCGTGGTCGGGTAGCGCCACACGCCGTCGCTGTCGGCAAACGCGCGCAGCGGCGTGCCGTCGCGCGCCAGCACCACGGTGCTGCCGGTGTCGGGGGCGGGGAGGTGCAGGGGGAACAAGCGGTCGAGGGCGAACGCGACGAGCAGCAGAAGAACCATGCCGACGAGCGCCATTCGCAGCCAGCGATGGCGGTGTGATGCTGCCGGAACCGGCCCGCCGGCAACCGGAGTGGTGGCGGATTCATGCGGCATGGGTGATGACCACGCACCCTCACACCGTCATTCCCGCGAAAGCGGGAATCCAGTGCCGTCTACCATGCCCGATGGCAGGGAGGCACTGGATCCCCGCTTTCGCGGGGATGACGCATTTGTGAAATATTCGCCACACGCACTCGGCATCATGGTTCGACCACGCTGATCTTCGCCGGCACGGCCTTGCCGATGCCGCGCACGGCAGGGCGATACATGTCCTCCACCAGCGGCGGCGGCACGGTGTAGCTGCCCGGCGTCACCGCGCGCACCAGGTAGAACACGCGGGCCTTGTCGCCGCGGCGCAGGTTCAGCGCGGCGGCGTAGCGGTCGTCGCGGTATTCCTCGTGCACGGTTTCCGCCGCCGCCGCGTGCTGGTCCAGGTCGATGCCGTCGATCACCACGCCGGCCCACTGCTGCGCGCCGCCGAGGTTGAGGTTCTCCACCTCCAGCCCGCCGGGCAGCAGGTCGGTGACCAGCGCGTCGGGGATGTCCATGCGCGATTCGATGGCCAGCTCGACGATCAGCGTGTCGCCTTCCTTCAATTGATTGCCCGTCCATGGCTTGCCGTCGGTGGTGAACCAGCTGCGGCGCACGTCGATCTGGCTGGCGTCGGCCGCGGGCGCCTGCTGCGGGACGCCGGCGACGTCGAGCGTGGCGAAGATCGCCGCGTCGCTGGTCGGCTGCACGCTGACGCCGGCGGCGAGATCGGCGGCGCTGAGCTGGCGGCTCCAGACGCGGCTGTCCGACGCGGTTTCGAGCTTGCCGGCCACGGTCATGGTGGCGGCCAGCGGCGCGTTGCTCTTCGCATCGAACGCCGCCGCCACGCGCGCGATCGCGGCCTGCTCCTGCGTGCTGAGATACGACCACGACCAGCGGTAATTCTTGTCCTGCTGCTGGCGCACGCGCACGTTGGCGGTGGCGTTGCGTGCCCAGTCGACCAGCTTGGCGTCGTACGCGGGCTTGCTCATGCCGTAGGTATGCGTGAGCGCCACCATCAGCGCCAGGTCGCGTAGCTCCGAGCCGTAATCGCCGACATACCACGGGCGCTCCTTGCTCCACGCAAACGCCTCGTCGATCGCCTTCTGCGCGCGCTCGTTGTCGCCCATCAGCTTGAACGCGACGGCGAAGTGCACCAGCGGCAGCGGCGCCACCAGCTTCTGCCGCTCGTTGTCGAAGATCGCGCGCAGCGTGCCCAACGGCGCGCGGTTGACGCGGGCCAGCACGAAGCCGGAGTAGGCCTCGTCGGCAAGCCGCATGTGGTCGTGGTGCTCGTAGCTGTAATACGGATGGCCGCCGGCGAGCAGATCGTCGTTGAGCCGCTGCAGCGATTTCTGCAGCACATCCTGCGGCACGGCGAAACCGGCGTCGCGCGCATCGAGCATGAAGTCCACCACGTAAGGCGTGGTGAAGGTGACGATCGGACTGGTGCCGCCCCAGAAGCTGAAGTGGCCGTTGCTGGCCTGGAACGAGGCGATCCGCGACAGCGCGCCGTCCACCGCGGCCTGGCGCACGGCGTCGCTCATTTGCTGCGCGCCCAGCGCCTTGGCCGTGGCGCCGTCCAGGATCAGGGCGGCATAGCCCTTGCTGGTGGTCTGCTCGATGCAGCCGTACGGGTAGCGCAGCATGTCGCGCAGCGCGGCGGCGTACGGCAGCGGCGGCAAGGTGCTCAGGGTGAGCCGAGCTTTCACCGTGGCCGGCAGCAGGCCGGCGATCGCGGCGGCGCCGAAGTGCTCGCCCTTGCCTGCCTCCAGCGCCAGCGGCGTGGTGCTCACCGTTTCCGGCCAGGCCGGGCGCACGGCGAATTCGAAGTGGCGGTCCACGCGGTAGTCGTTGAGCTCGGCGTGGATGTCGACCGTCGCCACCGCCGCGCCGGCCTGCGCCGTCACCGGCATCTTCAGCGTGGTACCGGCGCCGTCTTTCAGCGCCACGCTTTGCGTGGCCTTGTCGACGGTGATCAGGCCGCCGCCCTTGACGCTGACCCTGGCGGTGCCGTCCTTGCCGGAGAGGTTCTTCAGATCCAGGCTGATCGTCGCCTGGTCGCCGGCCGCCATCACCCGTGGCGTGCTCGGCTCGACCACCAGCGGCGCGCGTACGGTGACCTTGCCGTCGGCATTGCCGTAGCGGCTGTCGGTGTACGCCAGCGCGGCCAGGCGCAGGCTGCCGTTGAAGTCGGGCACGTCGACGCGCAGCGTCGCCTTGCCCTGCGCGTCGAACGCCACCGGGCCGCTGAAGAGGTCGACAATCCGCACTTTCGGATTGAGCCGCGCGGCCTTGGGCAGTGCCGCGCCGCTCATGTCGCCGCCGTAGCGCAGCTTGGCTTCGGCACCGTCCATCGCCTCGATGAGGCGGCTGTACAGGTCGTAGGCGTCGATGCCGAGTGCGCGCTTGGCGAACAGCCACGCCCACGCATCGGGCACCGGGTAGTTGGTGATGTTGAGCACGCCCTGGTCGACCGCCGACAGCGTGACGAAGGCCTGCTGTCCGGCCAGTCCGCTGGCCTGCACGCCGACCTCGAGCGGGTTGCCCGGGCGCATCAGCGCGGGCGCGTCGAGCTTGAGCGCAATGCGCCGGTCGTTGCGGTCCATCGCCACGTATTCCACGCCCAGCGCGCGCGCCGGCGTGGTGTGCTCGGCCGCCTCGCCGCCGCGGAACACCAGCGCCGAGACGTAGACGTCGTGGCGCTCCCATTCCTTCGTCACCGGGATCTCGAACACGGCGCCGGCTTTCGCCTCGATGTTCTTCGTGTAGAGCAGATGATCCGATTCCACCAGCAGCACGCCGGGGCCATCATGCGGCGGCGTCACCGTGACCTTCATGGTGTCGCCGGCGCGGTAGCGCGCCTTGTCCAGTTGCAGCTTGACCTTGTCCGGGCGCGCTTCCTTGCCGAGGTTCTCGTCGTCCCAGCTGTAGCCGGCGAAGAACGGGAACACCGTGGTGAGTTTGGTCGCCGGGTCGTACACCTCGACGCGGTAGCTGCCCCACTGCACCGGGAATTCCACGTGGGCGGACTGGCCGGCGGCCACGTCGATGTCCTTCTCGTCGATCAGCTGCAGGCGCTGGTTCGCATTCGACTGCCAGCCGCCGTCGCGCTCGTAGAGCCAGTAGAAATCGCGCAACTCGCGCTGCAAACGCACCTTCAGATGCGCGCCGGCGACCAGTGCGCCGTCGACGTTCGCCCGCACGATCTCGAAACCGGCCGGCGCCTCGCTCTCGGCGCCCTGCTTCGGATCGAACAGCGGGCGCACGCCGACCAGCGCGTCGGCTGGCCAATAGGTGCGCTTGAGCAGCCGGGTCACCGCGCGGCCGCCGCTCTCGTACACGCTGCCGGACAGGGTCACCGCCAGCGGCGCGACCGGCTTGACGTCATCCGGCAGCGCCACCGCCTGCTCCAGCACGCCTTGCGCGTCGAGCTTCGCATCGACCACGTCGGCGGCGCTCTTCGGCAGTTCGACCAGCGGGTTGCCGAAGAAGGTGTCCTTCATCGTCGCCACCGGATGCACCTCCGGCGCCACCAGCAGTTTCGCGGTGAAGCGGTTGCCGTCGGCCGGCGCGCCGTACAGGTAGCTGGAGGCGACCTTCAGCTGCAGCGGCTCGCCCGGCGCCAGCCGTACTTGCGGGCTCGACAGCTCGACCTTGAGCCGCTCGGGCAAAAACTCCTCGACGTGGAACGGGAACGCCTGCACGGTTTCCTTGGCTGAAGGGTCGAGGCGGAATTCCAGCTGCCACAGCCCGGTCGGCGCGTCGGCCGGAATCGCCTGGCTCAGCTCGAAGTAGTTCAGCTGCTGCGGCTCCAGCCGCTGCTCGGCGAGCACGCGCCCGTCCGGCTGCTTCACCCGCACGAACAGCGACTGCGGCTTCATCGGCTTGCCGTCGTCGTCGCGCAGCAGCGCCGACGCGCGCAGCGTCTCGCCGGGCCGGTACAGGTCGCGGCCGGACCAGGCGTACACCTCGAACGGCGCCTGCTTGCGGCCGCCGATGTCGAAGTTGGACACGTCCAGCGCCGGCTTGTTGAACGGCAACACCGAGACGTCCTTGCCGTGGCGCGCCACCAGCACGTCGGACGCCTTGATCTTGTACGCGAGCAGCGCATTGCCCTCGGCGCCGGTGCTGGCCTTGAGCTTGCTGCGCCCGGCCTCGTCGCGGATCTCGATGTCGACGCCGTTCACCGGCGTGCCGTCGCGCAGCGAGGCGACATGCAGCAGCACGTTGTCGCGGTACACGCGCAGGTGCAGGCCGAGATCGCTGACAAAGAAGGTGGCGGTGTCGTAGCCGTCCTTGAAGGTGCCGCCGGCCTTGACCACCGCCATGTACACGCCGGGCTGGGCCAGTTCCTTGATGTTCTGCACCGGCAGGTAGGTCACCGTGCGTTCGTTCGGCTCGCCGCCCAGGGTGTAGTGGTTGGCGTAGACCGACTCGCCGAGCTCGGTGATCGGCATGCGGCTGCGGCGATCGTCCCCTTCGCCGCAGGTGTTGTAGTAGGCGACGTCGTGGTCGAGCTCGTAGCTGTCGCGATGGCCGTTGCGCGGATAGCTGCAGAACAGGTCCGACAGTGCGTCCTCGCGCACGCGGAAGAACTCCACGTCGGCGTCGTGCACGTTCATCGACACCAGCGGCAGGCCGCGCGTGCCACGCGCCGGCAGCACGCTGCCGTGCGAGGCAAAGCCGACCGCCGCGGGCAGGTTGCCCGAATACACCTCGCGCTTCTGGTCATGGCCCAGGGTGCGGCCGTCGGCCGCCAGCAGGCCGGCCTTGAGCGTCACCGCGTAACGCGTGTTCGCCTGCACGAAGGGAAAGCTCAGCGTCTTGCCGTCGTCGCCGAGGCTCCAGCTGCCGCTGACCACTTCGCCGTTCGGGCCATTCACCGCCAGCAGCGCATCGAAACCCTGCGCCGCGGCCAGCGGAGCGTTGAAGCGCAAGGTCAGCGCAGTGCGCGAATCGCTGCTGCGGGAACTGGCCGAAACCAGCGCGAAGGTGGTCGCGGCCGGTGCCGGCGCCGCCGAGGCGGCCGTGCCCGGCGCACCCTGCAGCGCCGGCGGGTGGCCGTCATGGCCGCGCCCGCAGGCGACCAGCAGCACGCTCAGCAACAGGGCCGGCAAGATGCGCGGAAGGCGCGCCAACGGTCGTGCGTACATGGTGGTCTCTCCCTGAGATTGGATCGAAGTATTGCCGGCATTCATGGCGGGTCGATGGCACGGATCGGGCACGCGCATTTTTTCAACGAGGCAGCTGCCGCCCCAGCCAGTCGCCCAGCTGCATCAGCACCTGGCCACGGCCGGGTTCGGTTTCGTTGAACAGCTCGTGGTACAGCGAGGCGAAGAAGCGCGTGGTCAACTGCCCGCCGGGTGCCGCGGCCTTGGCGAAGGCGCGGCTGCCGGCGGGGTCGACCAGTTCGTCGCTCTCGGCCACCAGCAGCAGGGTGGGCACTGCCAGTTCGGCGGCGTCGGCGATGCAGGCGGCACCTTCGCGGAAGATGAAATCGGCCAGCCGCGGCGTGATCCAGCCGTGGCGCAGCGGGTCGGCCACGTAGTCGACCGCCACCTGCGGGTCGTGCGAGAGCTTGCCGGCGTCCAGGCCGCTGCGCAGCGGCAGGTTGGGCAGCAGCCGCGCCAGGATGCCGGCCAACCGGATCATCCGCGGCGACTCGCGGCTGCGCAGCGCCGGCGAGGACAGCACCAGCGCCGGCGGCGCCAGTGCGCCGTCGAGCACGGCGCGCGCAGCCACCAGGCCGCCCATGCTGTGGCCGAGCAGCAGCGGCTGGTGCGGCGTGGCACGCGCGTATTCGTGATAGACCGCCGCCAGGTCCGCCAGCAGGTCGTCGCGATGGCGCAGCGCGCCGCGTCGGCCGGGCGACTGTCCGTGGCCGCGCTGGTCGTAACCGCGCACCGCATAGCCGCGCTGGTTGAACCACGCGGCGAGGCGATCGTACCGGCCGCTGTGTTCGCCCAGGCCGTGCACGATCAGCACGGCGCCGCGCGCCTCATGTCGCGGCCAGTCGCGCAGCAGCAGGTGCTGGCCATCGGCCATGGCTTGCCAGCCGGTCACACCGGCCGTTTCCTCAGCTGCCTCGGATGGCGCTTGCTGCACTCCGGTCTCCTGTTCGATCGCACCCATGCGACTCCCGCGCGACATCCCGATCGAACGTGAATACTGACATGCCGATGCCGGCCTTGCACCGCCACACACCGGTTGCAGCCGGCACCGCGCGTCCCATATATGATCGGGTGTCCCACTCCCCGCCACCGCCCGAATCGGTGCCGATGCGCATGGACCCCCGAGCCCTCGAAGCCTTCCACCCGGCGGTCACCGCCTGGTTCCGCCGCAGCTTCGCCGCGCCCACCGCGGCGCAGGCGGCGGCGTGGCCATCGATCCGCGCCGGCCAGCACACCCTGGTCGCCGCGCCGACCGG
>CALCWL010000209.1 GCA_937906285.1 uncultured Rhodanobacter sp.
TACGGGCCTTCCTGGCCCTGGGCGAACATCAGGCGGAAGCCGCGCTTGAGCTGCGCGTCGCGGGTCTTCTCGAAGGCGGCAATGGCCGCGTCGCGTTCCAGGAATTGCTCGCGCTTCATGGTCGCGCGCCCGCCCTGGGTGCCCGACTCGCGGTACAGCGTCCAGCCGCCGAGCAGGTCCTGCTCCAGCGTGATCTGGACATAGCGCGGCGTGTCGGTACTGCCGGGCACGGATTGCAGGTAGAGGCGCATGGTCTTCCGAAGCGGTGCGGACGTGATTGCCGCAGCAACCGCCATTCTAGCGGGCCGGGCCAGAACCGTCTGCCGCCGCGGCAATCCGTCGGCGGCCGTGGCAGGCTTATCTTTCGAGCCGGTAGTTGAGACTGGCGCGGCTGAAATCGGTGGCCTGCTGCGCCTCCAGGTTCCAGCGCTTGCTGAGCCGATAGCGCAGGGTGATCACCTCGCCCGGCTCGAACAGGCCCACGCCGTAGCTGAGGTAAAGCCGCGGCGAAAGATACTTGCCGACGGTGAATGCCGAGCTGCCGCCGAGCGCCTCGTTGCTGGACACGCCGATGTCGTCCAGGCCCAGCTGCGAGCCGATCCGCTTGGCCAGCAGGTCGCCGGCGGCCGAACCCAGCGCCTGCGCGGCGGCGCTGACCATGCTGCCTTCGCCGCCCTTGACCTCCGACAGGGGCTTGCCGGTGATCAGGTACGACAGCGCGTCGGACTGCTCCATCACCGGGTTGGAGAACACGGTGAGGATGGGCCGCTGCGCGGTGCCGGCGACGTACAGGCCCACCTCCTGGCCCTCGTCGATGGTGGCGTTGGGGTTGAGCTTGCGTACCGCACGGATGTTCAGGCCGGGGTTGTCGATCGGCGTGCTGGCGAACAGCAGCTGGCCGCGCTGGATCTTCAGATCCTGCCCGTAGGCGCGGTAGGTGCCGTTCACCGCGATCTGGCCCTGGCCGACGGTGGCGCGGCCGGGCTTTTCGATGACCGTCAGCACGCCGCTCACGCGGCCGTCCAAGCCCAGACCGGTGATGTGCGTCTGCTCGCCCAGGTCGACCTTGACCACCGCGTTCAACGGCGTGCGGCCGGCGGCATCCTGCGGCTGTTTCGCGTCCACCACCACCACGTCGGGCGAGGCCGCGCTGGCGCCGGCACCGGGCAGTTTGTCCACGTTCACCCGCGCGCGGTCGAGGCTCACCGCGCCGGTGATGTCGATGCCGGCGGCGCCTTGCTGCACGACCAGATCGGGCGAGAGCACCACGCTGGCCGCCGGGATGTCCACCGCGGTGAACTCGCTGCCTTTGACGGTGAGCCGCGTGGGGCGGGTGCCGCCGAGACCGGCGCTGCCGTCCACCGCGACGCTGCCCTTGCCCGAATGCACGCTGCCGCGGATCTGCAGCTGCTGTCCGTCCAGCGTGGTCACGTGGAGCTGGCCCTGGGCGAGGGTCAGCCCGGCGGCGGGAATCTCCGCGGCGAAGTCGCCCAGCTCGGCCTGGCCGATCACGCGTGGCTGCGCCAGGCTGCCGGCGAATTGCACGCGCGCATCGGCGCGGCCCCTCACGTTGGCCAGTTCGTGGCTGAGCAGCTCGACGAAGGCGAGATTGCCCAGGTGCAATTCCACCTGGCCGCTCAGTGCCTGCTGCGCGCCGGTGATGCCGAGCTGACCGTCGATGCGGCCGCCATGGTCCAGCGCCGCGTGCAGGTCGATCTGCTGGCGCTGCGGCGCAAGCTCGGCGTCGAGTTGCAAGTGGTCGTAGCGCAGCAGCGGTGCGCGCGCATCGTCGGTGTAGCTGATCGCGCCGTACGTCGAGCCGAGCGATGCATGGCCGCTGAGTGCGCCGGCGGCGCTGCGGTGAATCTTGCCGCTGCCGTCGAGGTTGCCCTCGGCGCGCAGCGGCAGGTCGGCCTCGCCGGCGGCGTTCAGCAGCAGCGCCAGCGGCAGCGCCTGCAGGCGGTAGCTGGCGTCGAGGTTGCCCGCCTTGTCGCGGCGCGCGCTGGCGCACAGCAGCGGGTCGCCCGCGGTGAGGCACAGCTCGGCGAGCTGCATCGCGCCATCGTCGTAGCCGAGCTGGGTGGCATGTTGCAGGCGCCACGGCGGCAAGCCCTGCGGCTCGAGGTTCAGCGTGGACAGTGTGCCGCTCCAGCGTGATCCGTTGAGCGTGCCGCGCAGATCCAGCACGCCGGAGAGCTGGGTGCCGCGCGCCTGCACGTCGAGTCGATGGCTGGCCTGGCTGCCTTCGGCCAGCGCGTGGATGTCCTGGAACGCCAGCCCCTGCACGATGGCGTCGCCGAGCTGCAGGTCCAGCTTGCCGGCCAGGCGACTGATGTCCGGCAGCCCCACGATCAGGCGCAGGCGCTGCGCGCGCTGCTGCTGCCAGGCCAGCGACTGTCCGTGCAGCTGGCCGTTGATGCTGAGCTTCGGCAGTTTGCCCTGAATTCGCAAATGGCCGTCCAGACGGCCGCCGGCGTCGGGCAGCCAGTCGCCGAGCGAGGCGATCGCCAGTTGCAGTTCGGCGTCGTTGCTGG
>CALCWL010000210.1 GCA_937906285.1 uncultured Rhodanobacter sp.
CTACCAGATCGCGCGCTGCTTCCGCGACGAGGACCTGCGCGCCGACCGCCAGCCGGAGTTCACCCAGCTCGACATGGAGTTCGCCTTCGTCGAGGAGAAGGACGTGCAGGACATGGTGGAGGACCTGATCCGCCACGTGTTCCGCGAGGTGCAGGGTGTGGAGCTCGATGCGAGCTTCCCGCGCATGACCTGGGCCGAAGCCATGCGCCGCTTCGGTTCGGACAAGCCGGACCTGCGCATCGCTCTGGAACTGGTCGACGTGGCCGACGCGCTGAAGGGCGTGGAGTTCAAGGTGTTCGCCGAACCGGCCAACGATCCGGCCGGCCGCGTGGCCGCGCTGCGCGTGCCCGGCGCTGCGGCGCTGTCGCGCAAGGACATCGACGGGCTCACCGAGTACGTCGCCAGGTACGGCGCCAAGGGCCTGGCCTGGATCAAGGTCGAGGATCGCGCCAGGGGTCGCGAGGGCATCAGCTCGCCGGTGGCCAAGTTCCTCGATGACGCGGCGCTCGCTGCCGTGCTCGATGCCGCCGGCGCGCAGTCCGGCGACATCGTGTTCGTCGGCGCGGGCAAGTGGAAGATCGTCACTGACTTCATGGGTGCGCTGCGACTCAAGGTCGGCAAGGATCGCTCGCTGGTGGAGGAGGGCTGGAAGCCGCTGTGGGTCACCGACTTCCCGATGTTCGAATACGACGAGGGCGAGCAGCGCTACGTGGCCCTGCATCATCCGTTCACCGCACCGAAGATCGACGACATCGCCGACCTCACGAGCCACGCCGCCACCGCGGTCAGCCGCGGCTATGACATGGTGCTCAACGGCAACGAGATCGGCGGCGGCTCGATCCGCATCCATCGCCCGGAGATGCAGAGCGCGGTGTTCAGCCTGCTGGGCATCGGCGCGGAAGAGGCCGAGGCGAAGTTCGGCTTCCTGCTCAAGGCGTTGAAGTTCGGCGCGCCGCCTCACGGTGGCATCGCCTTCGGTATCGACCGCATCGCCGCCCTGATGGCCGGCACCGAGTCGATCCGCGACGTGATCGCCTTCCCCAAGACCACCAGTGCGCAGGATCTGATGACCGACGCGCCGTCGATGGTGAGCGACGTGCAGCTGAAGGAACTGCACGTGCGCGTGGCCGGCGGGGAGGCTGTCGGCTGATCCGCCGACAGTGCTCCGTGCGACCTTTCGGCGACACGCCATGAGCGAGCACGTGATCCTGCTGCACGGCCTGTGGATGCGCGGATTCGCGCTGTCCATGCTGCACCATCGCCTGATGGAGGCAGGCTTTCGCGTGCACCGCTTCGACTACCTGAGCGTGGCCGCCAGCCAGCAGCACATCCTGGATCGCCTGCACCAGCGCATCGCCGCGTTGGCGGGCGAGGCCGACGCGGTGCACCTGGTCGGCCACAGCCTGGGCGGGCTGCTGGCGCTGCGGGCCTGCAGCGACGGCGAGGCGCTGCCGCCGGGGCGCATCGTCTGCCTCGGCTCGCCCTTGCGTGGCAGCGCCGCGGCGCGCGGCTTTGCCCGCTGGGGTCGCGGCGGCGAGTTGTTGCTGGGACACAACCGCCAGTTGCTGGAGGAAGGCCTCGAGCGTTGGGACGGTGAGCGCGAGGTGGGCGTGATCGCCGGCCGGGTGGCGCTCGGCCTGGGCGCCGTGCTCGGTCACCTGGAGGGCGAGCACGACGGCACCGTGGCGGTGGCCGAGACGCGCCTGCCGGGGGTGGCCGACCATTGTGTGGTCGAATCGAGCCACACCAGCTTGCTGTTCTCGCCGGAGGTGGCGCGGCGGGTCGCCTGTTTCCTGCGCGATGGGCGATTTGTCGCGGAGCCGGGCGCCGGCAGCCCTGCCGATTTCGGGTAAAATTGCCCGCTTGTCCAATCGCTTCGTGCAGGAATCGCCATGGGTAGAGGCCCGTCCATCGAAGGTCGCAAGAACGCCGAGGACGCCAAGCGCGCCAAGGTGTTCACCAAGCTGATCCGCGAGATCACCGTGGCTACCCGCGCGGGTGTCGCCGACCCTGGCGGCAACCCGCGCCTGCGCGCGGCAGTGGACAAGGCGCTGTCGGCCAACATGACCAAGGACACCATCGAGCGCGCGATCAAGCGCGGCTCCGGTGCCGACGGCGGCGCCGACATGCAGGAGCTGCGCTACGAGGGCTACGGTCCGGCCGGCATCGCGCTGATCATCGACTGCTTCACCGACAACCCTACCCGCACCGTGGCCGACGTGCGCTATGCGCTGACCAAGCACGGCGGCAACCTCGGCACCTCCGGCTCGGTGGCGTTCCAGTTCACCCGCTGCGGCGAGCTGGTGTTCGCCACCGGCGGCAACGCGGCGGCCGAGGAAAAGGTGCTGGAGGCGGCGCTGGAAGCCGGCGCCGACGACGTGCTCAACGAGCATGGCGAAAGCATCGTGCTGTGCGCGCCGGAACAATTCGAGGCAGTGCAGCAGGCCTTGATCGGCGCCGGCCTCGACGCCGTCCATGCCGGCGTGGTGATGCGCCCGAACAATCGCGTCGAGGTGCCGGCGGAAGCGCTGGAG
>CALCWL010000211.1 GCA_937906285.1 uncultured Rhodanobacter sp.
GTGCTGGTCGTCGTGGAACACCGGGATCTTCATCCGCTCGCGCAGCTTGCGCTCGACGATGAAGCACTCCGGCGCCTTGATGTCCTCCAGGTTGATGCCGCCGAAGGTGGGCTCCAGGCTGGCGATGATCTCGACCAGCTTGTCCGGGTCGTTCTCGTCGATCTCGATGTCGAACACGTCGATGCCGGCGAACTTCTGGAACAGGATGCCCTTGCCTTCCATCACCGGCTTGGCCGCCAGCGGCCCGATGTCGCCCAGACCAAGCACCGCGGTGCCGTTGGTGATCACCGCCACCAGGTTGGAGCGTACGGTGTACTCCGCCGCCGTCGCGGGATCCTCGACGATCGCGTCGCACGCCGCCGCCACGCCCGGCGAATACGCCAGCGACAGGTCGCGCTGGGTCAGCAGGGCGGTGGTCGGGGTGATCTTGATCTTGCCCGGCCGCGGGTGACGGTGATACTCCAGCGCGGCAAGGCGCAGTTCTTCGGGGAGGGCCATGGGCAGGGCTTTTTTTCCAGTGAGTGGGCGCCATCGCGCGAGCGTGGATGGCTGGCAAGAATGTTAGCACCTGGGCCCGCGTCGCTGGCCCGCGCGCGGCACCGTCACGCGCCCGGGAGCAGGTCGTCCTCGCGCACCCGGTCCATGTGGATGCCGTTGATGAACACCGAAAACGCCAGCTTGCCGGCCAGTCCGTGCACGTGCTGCATCCACGGTGGCAGCCAGCGCGGCGGCGCGATCGCGCCGGAGGCGAAATGCGGCTGCAGGCTGATCACGTCGTGCAGCGCCAGTTTGCCGGCGAACAGGTAGCGCAGCAGGTCCAGCCTGCGTTGCCGCAAGGCCCAACGGAAGAACGTGTGCACGGTCAGCAGGCCGGACAGATAGACGTTGTCCTTGGCGAACACCGCGCCGCCGCCCGGCGGCACGCCGCGAAACACCCGCTGCGCCGAGTGGAAGCTGTCGGCCACGCTCTGCCCGCGCGCGTGGAAGTAGCGGTAGACCTCGACGAAATCGGCTCCGCCCAGCGCCATGTCGATCGCCACGATGCGCAGGCTGATGCGTTTGAGCCGGGCGATGTCGATCGCGCCGGAGATCAGCTCGGCGAACACCGCCAGCCCTTCCTGGGTGGCGGTGACCCGCGGCGAAGTGCGCCCCAGCGAGGCCAGCAGCGGCTGGCGCCGGCCGTTCAGCGCGGTCAGCGAATGCACGAAGGCCTCGTGCGCCAGCAGCTGGTGGTGGTCGTACTGGCTGAAGCTGGCGCCGCCGCGCAGGCGGATGCGGGTGGCGCCGGCCGCGGCCTTGGCGGTGAGCTCGGGATCGACCTCGACGCGGATCATGCCGTCGCCGAAGAAGACATCCAGCGTCTCGGCCAGCGCCGCGCGCAGCACCTCGGCGTCGATGCCGCCGCCATCGTCGGCGAGCAGATCGGCACCCAGCTCGTCGGACAACTCGACGAAATAGCGCGCCGCGTCCAGGTTGCTGCGCTGGCTGCCGGGGATGCGGTCGTCCGGCTTGCCGTACAACGCGATCGACGGGGCGGTCACGCCGGCCGTGCCCACCGCCTCGAGCATCTGCGCGGCGACCTGCCACGACTCGGCGGTGCGGCGCAGGTACTCGCCCAGCGGATCGCCCGCACCGACCTCCACCGCCGCCGCCTCGATCGCCGCCAGCTCGGCGCGCGCCGCCGCCAGCTCGGGCACCTGATAGGACACCGCCGGCAGGCTGAAGCGGCCTTGGCCATAGGCGTCGATCATGCGGTTCTCCAGCGAGGCCGGCCACGCCACCGTCGACAGGATGTGGATACCGCGCACTGCCGCCAGCAGGCGCTGGTCCAGCTCGGCGTAGCGCTGCAGCTCCGGGGCAACCGCCACGTTCATCGCAAGACCCCGACACGCCGCGCGCCGTCGGCGCGGATGCTTCCCGGCGTGCCCCCGTGCGCCATCGAACTACTCCCGCTCGCGCTTGAGGCGGTGGCCGCGCGGTGGCTCCAGCGGGCGGCCGCCGCGTTGACGGCGCAATCGTGCCTCGAGGGTGGCAGCCTGTTCCTCGCGTTCGTCGTGCAGCTTGAGGTAGTTGCGCCAGCGCTCGGCGCTCAGCTCGCCGGTGTCCAGCGCCACTTGCACCGCGCAGCCCGGTTCGCTGCCGTGGCCGCAATCGGCGAAGCGGCACTGTTCGGCGAGCGCCTCGATGTCGGCGAACAGGTCGAGCTGCTCCTCGCCGGTGAGCTTCAGCTCGCGCATGCCCGGGGTGTCGATCAGGCAACCGCCCGAGGGCAGCTGCAGCAGCGCGCGGTGGGTAGTGGTGTGACGACCGCGGCTGTCATGGCTGCGCACGGCGGCAGTGGCCATGGTCGCGGTGCCGAACAAGGTATTCGTCAACGTCGATTTGCCGGCGCCGGAGGAGCCCACCAGCACCGCGCTGTCGCCCGGCTGCAGGTAGCGCGCCAGCTCCTGTGCGCTGGCGGGGTCCTTGCAGTTGAGCGCATGGATCGGCGTGCCCTGCGGCAGGCGTTCGCGCAGCGCGGCAACCTTCGCCGCCGCATCCTCGTGCTTGTCCAGCTTGCTCAGCAACACCACCGGCTGCGCGCCGGAACCTTCGGTCAGCGACAGATAGCGCTCGATGCGGGCGGGGTTGAAATCGCCGTCCAGCCCGGTCAGTACCAGCACGTAGTCGACATTGG
>CALCWL010000212.1 GCA_937906285.1 uncultured Rhodanobacter sp.
CCCGCCAGCGCTGCTTCCACGCGCTGCGCCAGAAGCGCGCGAACAGCATCACCGCCGCCACCGACAAGCCCGCGATCAGGCCGACCCACATGCCGCGTGCGCCCATGCCATGGTGAAAGGCCAGCCACCAGCCCACCGGCATGCCCACCACCCAGTACGAGAACAGGGTGATCGCCATCGGCACGCGCGTGTCCTTCAATCCGCGCAGGGCGCCGTTGGCGGCGACCTGCACGCCGTCGGAAAACTGGAACAGCCCGGCCAGCATGATCAGCTGCGCGGCCAGCGCGATCACCCGGGTGTCGTGCGTGTACAGCGACGCGATGAAGTGCGGCAGGCCCAGCATCAGCGCCGCCGACAGCAGTTGCGTCCCCAGCGTCAGCCCGATGCCGCAAAAGCCGGCGTAGCGCACGCCCTGCTCGTCGCCGCGGCCCACCGCGTTGCCCACCCGCACGGTGATCGCCATCGCCAGACCGAGCGGGATCATGAAGAACAGCGAGGCAATGTTGATCGCCACCTGGTGACTGGCGATCACGTCCTCGCCCAGCGTGGCGATGATCAGTGCGGTGGCCACGAACAGTCCGGCTTCGGCCAGCAAGGTCACCGCCATCGGCGCCCCGATGTGCACCAGCTGGCCGATCCGGCCCAAGTGGGGCCATTCGAAGCGCTCGAACAGGCCCAGTCCGCGGTAGTTGCGCCGCAAGATCACGTAGACACCGAACGCCAGCAACTCCAGCCACAGCACGATCGCGGTGGCCACGCCGCAGCCGTGCGCACCCTGCGGCGGGATGCCCAGCTTGCCGAACATCAGCACGTAGCCCAGCGGCACCAGCAGCACCAGCCCGCCGAGGCTGAAGTACATCGACGGCCGCGTGAGCGACAGCCCTTCGGACAGACCGCGCAGCGCAAAGTAGGCGGTCAGCGCGGGCGCGCCCCAGCTGATCGCCAGCAGGAAGCGCTGCACGTCGTGGCGCAGGCTCGCCGTCACCCCGATCAGCTCGATCAGCGGCCCGGCGTGGCGCACCGCGAACCACAGCAGCGCGCCCATGCCCAGCGCCAGCCACAGCGCCTGGTGGAACACCGCGCCGACCTCATGGCGCCGACCGGCACCGTCCAGCTGCGCCACCGACGGCGGCACCGCCATCATCATGCCGATGCCGCAGACGATCGCCAGCGACCAGATGCTGGCGCCCACCGCCACCGCACCTAGAACGTGCGCGCTGACGTGGCCGGCCAGCACCGCGTCGATCACGTTGCTGCCGACCGCGGCCAGCTGGGCGGCGATCAGCGGCAGCGCGAGGCGCACGGTGGCACGCACCTCATGCCGCAGGCGCGCACGCTCGGGTCGAAAGGGATTCATGGCGCGATGAAACTCCGGGATCGCACATTTTACCTGAGCCATCGGTCACGGGCACGAGCCGGGGCGCCTATGCGAAGATCGGCGGTGCCTTTGCCCGGGGACCCTGATGACGCAAGTACCCGCCTTGCCCCGCAACGCGCGAATGCCGGACTTGCCCGGCGAGCGCCACTGCGCGAACTGTGGCGCCGTGCTGCAGGGCGAGTTCTGCCACGCCTGCGGGCAATCCGTGCGCAGCGTGCTGCGGCCCGTGCACGGCATGCTCGAGGACACGCTCGACCTGGTGGCCAACTGGGACGGCCGCGTGGTGCACACCTTGCCGCCACTGCTGCTGCGGCCGGGCTTCCTTACCCTGGAGTACTTCGCCGGTCGCCGCGTGCGCTACCTGGCGCCGTTCCGCACCATGTTCCTGCTGTGCCTGGCCGCGTTCTTCCTGCTACCGATGGTGCTGGACACCGGCGACACCGCGGACACGCCGATGAGGGTGACCGTGACCGGCGCGAGCTTCCAGGACGCGAAAACCCCGGCCGAAGTGGATCGCCTGCTGAAGAAGCAGCTGAAGCAGTTCGCGCCTACCGAGCAGATCCCCGTGGTTGGTTCGCTGGCCGCCCAGCAACTGGACAAGGCACGGCTGCAGCTGACCCGCGAGGCGATGCAGCGGCGCATCGCGCTGGGCGACACCACCGCCGTGGTGCCGCAGACGGTCGCCGACCTGCCCGCATTGCCGACCCCGCGCGTGCCCTCCGAAGCGGCCCGGCACAACCCGCTGGACATGGCCTGGGATGCGCAGAAATACCCGGTCAAGGTGAGCTGGCTGCCCGATTTCCTCAACAAGCGAATGAATCGGTCGCTGCAGCGCATGCACGACAACCTCGCCGCCATGCGCGGTCCGGGCGACCATTCGGCGGTCAAGACACGCCTGCTGGGCCAGGTGCTCGCCGCCCTGCCGGGGACGATGTTCTTCATGCTGCCGGCGTTCGCCCTGCTGCTGAAGGTGATGTACCTGTTCCGTCGCCGGCTCTACGTCGAACATCTGATCGTGGCTCTGCACAGCCACGCCTTCCTGTTCCTGTGCCTGCTGCTGGGAGTGCTGTTCCGGTTGCTGGCGGTGGCGCTGGAGCCACACGCGCGCTGGCTTTCCACGCCGCTGGGCTGGCTGATCACCGCGCTCTGGATCTGGGCGCCCACCTACCTGCTGGTGATGCAGAAACGCGTCTACCGGCAGGACTGGCCGATGACGGTGCTGAAGTACCTGGTGATCGGCTGGTGCTACTGCTGGCTGTTGGCCTTCGCCATCATCGGCGCCGCCGCCATGGGCCTGGCGGAATGAGTGTCCCCGGGGGTTTTGCACAGCGCAGCAACGCCCGGCAACCATGTGACGGGGATTTGTCGATTCTGTGAACGGTGACCGAACCCGTTTTGCAAGCCGTTGAATGACATCCGGTTTTTTTCATGACGAAAAGCTCGCCAAGCCGTCGCGGAAGGCGCCACGGCGGGCTTCACGGGCTGCACTCCCCGCCGCATCCACAGAGTTATCCACAGCGATTGTGGATAAGCATGAAAACATCGTACTCATAACAACTTACTCGGCACTTCTCGACCTTCGGGCAGCAAGTGCACGCAACTGACCGGTCGAGGCGGGCGCTGGCGAGACGGGCCGAAAAGCACCCTCGGTTACACTGCCGGACGCCATCGAGGTCCCCATGCCGAGCGTTCTTCGCGTCGCCCTGCCGCTGCCGCTGCCTACTCTGTTCGACTACCTCCCGCCCGCCGGGCATCTGCCGCGCCCGGGCAGTCGCGTGCTGGTGCCGTTCGGCCGCGACAAACTGGTCGGCGTGGTGGTGGAGAGCGGCGTCGAATCGGTGCTGGCCGGCCCCCGGCTCAAGCCGGTACTGCGGGCACTGGACGACGAACCGCTGCTGGACACCGAACTGCTGCAGACGTTGGCCTGGGCCTCCGATTACTGGCTTGGCGCGCCGGGCGAGGTCTGCACCAATGCGCTGCCGCTGGCCCTGCGCGAGGCCCGGCCGCTGCCGGCGATCGGCGAGGAATACTGGGCGCTCACCGCGACCGGCCACGAAGCGCTCGCGGCCGGCAGTCGCCGTGGCGGCAGCCGCGCGCTGCTGGCTCTGCTGGCTGACGGCGCGCTCGGCGCACAGGAGCTGAACGAGCACCAGAGCGGCTGGCGCGAGGCTGCCCGGCGCCTCGTCGCCGCCAGCCTGATCGAACGCCGCGACCGCGCGCCGACCGAACCACGGGCCGTGTCGACGGCTCCCGTCCTCAGCGACGAGCAGCAGCAGGCGGTGGCCGCAGTCGGCGCCAGCTTCGGCCAGTACCAGCCGTTCCTGCTCGATGGCGTCACCGGCAGCGGCAAGACCGAGGTCTACCTGGCCCTGATCGAGCAGGTGCTGGCGCAAGGCAAACAGGCGCTGCTGCTGGTGCCGGAGATCGGCCTGGCGCCGCAGACCGTGCGCCGCCTGCGCGAACGGCTGGGGGTGGCGGTGGAAGTGCTGCATTCCAATCTCGCCGAAGGCGATCGCGCGCGCGCCTGGCTGCGTGCACGCGCCGGCACCGCACGGGTGATCCTGGGCACGCGCTCGGCGATCTTCACGCCGCTGCCGCAGGCCGGCCTGATCATCGTCGACGAGGAGCACGACGCCTCCTACAAGCAGCAGGACGGCTTCCGCTACCACGCCCGCGACCTGGCCGTGGTACGCGCCCGCGCGCTGGGCGTGCCGGTACTGCTGGGTTCGGGCACGCCGTCGCTGGAATCGCTGGCCAATGCCGAGGCCAGCCGTTATCGCCAGCTGCACTTGCGCGCGCGCCCGGGCGCGGTGCGCGCGCCCCAAGTGCAGATCATCGACATCCGCGCCCAGCGCCTGCAGCACGGCCTGTCGCCGGCGCTGCTGAGCGCGGTGGCCGAGACGATCGCACGCGGCGAGCAGGCGCTGGTGTTCCGCAACCGCCGCGGCTATGCGCCGGTGCTGCTGTGCCATGCCTGCGGCTGGCATGCGGAATGCCCGAACTGCCAGCGCCCGCTGACCCTGCATGCGAGGCGGCACCAGCTGATCTGCCATCACTGCGACCGCCGCCAGCGCGTGCCCACGGCGTGCCCCGCCTGCGGCGCCGCCCAACTGACCGCCCAGGGCCACGGCACCGAGCGACTGGAGGAAGCGCTGCTGGCGCGATTCCCCGAGGTGCCGGTGTTGCGCGTGGACCGCGAAACCACGCGGCGCAAGGACGCCTTCGACGAGATCCTGGCCAGCCTGGCGGACGAGCGACCGGCGATCCTGGTCGGCACCCAGATGCTGGCCAAGGGCCACGACCTGCCCAACCTCACCCTGGTCGCCATCGTCGGCGTGGACGAGGGCCTGCACAGCATCGACTTCCGCGCCGGCGAGCGGCTGGCGCAGCTGGTGGTGCAGGTCGCCGGCCGCGCCGGCCGCGCGCGCAAGCCCGGGCAGGTGCTGCTGCAGACGCACCAGCCCGACCACCCGCTGCTGCGCAACCTGCTCGCCCACGGCTACGCGGCCACGGCACGCGAGCTGCTGGCCGAGCGCCGGCTGACCGGGCTGCCGCCCTACAGCCACCAGGCGCTGCTGCGCGCCGAGGCGACCGCGCGCGAGGCGGTCGACGCGTTCCTTGCCGCCGCCCATGCCGCGTTGCCCGCCGACGCGGGGTTGCAGATCGCCGGCCCGATGCCGGCGCCGATGGCGCTGCGCGCCGGTCGCCAGCGCGGCCAGTTGCTGATCGAATCG
>CALCWL010000213.1 GCA_937906285.1 uncultured Rhodanobacter sp.
GATCTCGACCTGCACCGCGCCGGCTTCCAGCCGCGACAGGTCCAGCAGCTCGCCGAACAGGTGGTCGAGCGAGTGCACGCACTCCTGGATGTGTGCGATGCGGTCGAGGCGCTGCGGATCGTGCTCGTCGAGTGCCAGCGCGGCCGAGAACAGCGTCAACGCGTACAGCGGCTGGCGCAGGTCATGCGCGGCAGCGGCGAGGAAACGGGAGCGAGTTTCGCTGGCCGCTTCCAGCGCGGCATTCTTGTGTTCCAGTTCGCGAGTGGCTTCCTCGATGCGCTCGCGCAGGCTGCGGCGGCTCTCGAACAGCGCGGCGGCAGCGTGGTTGAAGCCGCGCTGCAACTCGCCGATTTCGGTGTGGTCGGTCACCGGCACGCTGGCGGGTTGGTCGTCCCGACCCAGTTGCCTCACTGCGCCGGCCAGGCGCCGCAGCGGCGCACTGATCCAGCGCGCCGCCTGCCAGCCGATCACGCCGGCCACCAGCAGGCTCAGCAGCAGCGCGATCAAGGCGTGGCGCAAAGTGGCCCGTTGCGCGATGACGGCGTCGCGCAGGCTGACGTCGACCAGCACCGAGCCCAGCACCTGGGGAGTCGCCTGCCCGGTATCGACCACCTCGCGCACCACGCTGGTGACGTCGTGCCCGTCGTCGTCGGTGCGATGATCGGCCAGGATCTGGCCGTCCGCGGTGCGGATCTGCACGCGTGTCACATCGGGCAGTTCGCCGATCGAATCGGCAATGCGCAGCAGTTCGCGCAGCTGCATCGTCCGCAGAGGCTGCACGCACACCGACGCGGTCTGGGTGGCGATGGCGTGAGCGTTGCCGCGTGCCATCCGATGCATGGTGTCCAGTTGCCGCTGGGTCAGCAGGGTCACCAGCAATGCGGCCGTGATCAGGGTGGGCACCAGCGCCACGAAGGCCATGCGCTGGACCAGCGACGTGTGATGCCACAACCTTGCCAGCCATGAGTTGCCCGCCAGATCCATCGCCTGCCTGCCCCGTCGGATCACCCCGCCGATACCCGGTGCCGCCGCGGGATGCGTCATGCACCCCGGGCGCCGTTGGCGGGAATGTAGCGCAACGCCCGCGCAAAGGGGGCTACCGCGCGCTCACTCTCCGCGGCGGCGCCGCCGGCGCCGGGCCAGCCGCTCGAACAGCAGCGGCAGCAACGCGAGCAGTGCGATCGCGCCCAGCGGCAGCAGCACTTCGCGGTGCATGAACAGACCCAGGCCGATACGGTCGCTCTCGCTCATCGCGTCCGCCAGTCCGGCGCCGACCGACGTCTCGAATACGAGCGATACCGTGCCGCCCAACCAGCTGGCGCCGAGGAACAGCCACAGCGGACAGCGCAGCCAGGCCAGCGCCACGGTGACCGCACCGAACGGCAGCACCGGCACGAAGCGCAGGAACAGCGTGTAGCTGACCGGATGGCGCTCGAAGCCGTGATGCAGCCGCTCGACCAGCCGCGGCGGCTGCGCGCTGCCCGGGCCGAACGCCTGGCGGCTGGCGAGGTAGAGGATCAGTGCGCCCAGGGTGAGTCCCAGCGACGAGGTCAGGGTCGCGTCGACCACGCCGAAGGCGAAGCCCCCGGCCAGGATGATCACGATGGTGCCGGGCACGCCGGTGGCCACGCCCAGGGTCAGCAGGCCGACGTAGGCCAGCCGGGTCAGCCACGGGTGTTGCTCGATCAACGCGTGCAGTTCGGCCTGGTGCGCCAGCAGCTGGCGCGGGGTCAGCGCGTGCAGCGAACCGGAGGCGAACAGCAGGACGCCTGCCAGCAACAGCAGGGCGAGCGGCAGCGCGGCGCGCCAGCGACTCAATATGGCGTGCCGGTGGCGCCGTAACTGGCGAGCACCTCGCGGGCCGGGTCGCGCAGGATGTCGCGGCGCACGGCGATGCGGCGGCGAGTCAGTTCGCCGATCCAGTCCGCCGGCAGCGGGCCCTCATCGAACTGAGTGAGTTCTTCCACATCCTCCGAACGCGCGCCGATCAGCAATTCGTCGATCCCGGCCCATACGCTGGCGCCGTAGCACTGGCAGCACGGCTGCGAGCTGGTGGCCAGCGCGTACTGGCTGCCGTCCTCGTTGAGGCGGTGCCGGCCGAGGCGCTGCTGGGCGATCATGATCGCCATCGTCTCGGCGTGGGCGACCGAGCAGCCTTGCGGCACCACGCGGTTGACGCCGACGGCGACCAGCCGCCCGCTGTGGTTGTTGAACACGGCCGCGCCGAACGGCCCGCCGCCGCCGCGCTCCACGTTCTGCCGGGACAGCTCGATCGCCAGCCCCACGCGCTCCTCGTCGCTGTGGTAGCGCTTGTTGGTATCGGCCACGTCGCCGATCCAGGGCGGCAGGGTCAGGTGGATCTGCAGCGGCAGCATCGCGGTCTTCCTACTGGCCGGCCGCGCGCGCCCAGACGTCGCGCAGGGTCACGGTGCGGTTGAACACCGGCGCGTCGGCGCGGTGGTCGTGGCGATCGGCGACGAAGTAGCCCAGCCGCTCGAACTGGAAACGTTGCTCGGGGTCGACGTTCGCGGCGGCCGGCTCCAGCCAGCCGCTGACCACGCGCTTGGCCTCAGGGTTGATGTGCTCCAGCCAGCTCTTGCCATCGTCCTCGCCATCGGGCGCGGGCACGCTGAACAGGCGGTCGTACAGGCGCACCTCGGCGGCCACCGCGTGCTTTGCACTGACCCAGTGGATCGTGCCCTTCACCTTGCGGTCCGCGCCGGGCAGGCCGTGGCGCGTGTCCGGATCGAGCGTGCCGTGCAGTTCGATCACGTTGCCCGCGGCATCCTTGACGACTTCGGTGCACTTGACGATGCCGACGCCGCGCAGGCGCACCTCGCCGTCCGGCTTCAGCCGGTGGAAGCCCTTCGGCGGCACCTCGGCGAAATCGTCGCGCTCGATCCACACTTCGCGCGCGAACGGCACCAGACGGGTGCCGAAGCTTTCGTCCTTGGGATGGTTGGGGAAGGTCAGGGTTTCCTCATGGCCCGCGGGCAGGTTGGTCAGCACCAGCTTGAGCGGGTCGAGCACCGCCATGCGCCGCGCGGCCGTGGCGTCCAGGTCCTCGCGGATGCAACCTTCCAGCACGGCGTAGTCGATCACGCTGTTCTGCTTGGAGACGCCCACGCGCTCGACCAGCAGGCGCAGCCCGGCCGGGGTGAAGCCGCGCCGGCGCAGGCCGCGCAAGGTGTTCATGCGCGGGTCGTCCCAGCCGTCGACGAAGTTCTCGCTGACCAGCTGCGCCAGCTTGCGCTTGCTGGTGATGCAGTAGCTGAGGTTGAGCCGGGAAAACTCGATCTGCCGCGGCTTGGCCGGCGCAGCCGTGAGCCCGGCCTCGACCACCGACTGCCACAGCGACGGGTTCGCGGGCAGGTCGACGTTGTCCACGCACCAGTCGTACAGCGGCCGGTGATCCTCGAACTCCAGCGTGCACAGCGAATGGGTGATGCCTTCCATCGCGTCGGAA
>CALCWL010000214.1 GCA_937906285.1 uncultured Rhodanobacter sp.
AGGCCCTCGCCGTCATGGCCGAGGCGCGCGCGCCGGATTTCGACAGCGAGTGGGTCGACGATTCACCCGAGCTGGAAAAGCGCTACGGCACTCGCGTGCCGGTGCTGCGCGATGCGCGCGATGGGCGTGAGCTGGATTGGCCGTTCGATGCAGCGGCGGTGCGGGAGTTCCTTCGCCTGCCTGCAGCCTAGGCACCGCGCTCGCCGCCGCTGTCGGCGTTCGACCAGGAAGTCCGCGCGCAAACTCTGACCCGAGTGTGCCTGATCGAGTCTTCGAAAAGTGGATCCTGAGCTCGAGGTGCTTCGTCGCCACTGTCGTGAGCAGGACCTCTTGCGGTGCTGCCGGAACGAGCTACTAGAATCATAGTTGACAAGTTCGGAATTCACGCTAACATCTACTACAACTATAGTAGGAAGGGGCTGGACGTCATGCGGATTTCCCTTACCGATCGTGAGGCCGATGTGATGCAGGCTCTTTGGGAGCACGGTCCCTCGACCGTGGCCGAAGTGCGTGAATGCCTAACCGATCCACTGGCCTACACCACGGTGCTGACCGTGCTGCGCACGCTGGAGGCCAAGGGCTACGTAAGCCACGAGGAAGCCGGTCGTGGGCATCGCTTCTTCGCCAGCGTCAAGCAGCAGGCGGCGCGCAAGAACGCCGTGCAGCATCTGACCGACAAGCTGTTCAAGGGCTCGGCCGAGTTGCTGTTTTCCCACCTGGTGTCCGAGCAGAAGCTCAGTGCCGAGCAGATCCGTCGCATGCGCCGGTTGCTGGCCGAACACTCGGACAAGGAGAAGCCGGAATGATCGCTTGGATGATGTACGCAACGCTTGTGGCGTTGGCTTTAAGCGCGGCGGCGCTGAGTGCCGAACGTGCTGCACGGATGCGCCGTCGGGCCACGCGCTGGGTCTGGTTGGCGGCGATGGTCGGTTCGCTGGTGCTGCCCGCGCTTATTTCCTCAGTGACGCTGCGCCTGCCCGGCATGCTGCAGTCCGGCGCCATGCCACCGCCGATCGTCCTGCGCGACGCCACCTCCATCTCGATGCCGGCGCTGCTGATGCCGCTGGACGGCGCGCAGCTCTACGGCGCACCCGACCACGTGGCGATGTTGATCCGCACCGGCTGGCTGGTCGCGTCGGTGCTGATGCTGTGCGCGCTGTTTGCCAGCGCCGTGCTGTTGCACCGGCGCAAGCGGGTCTGGAGCGAGGCCACGATGTGCGGTGAGCACGTGCTGGTGGCGCCGGATGCGGGACCTGCCGTGGCCGGCCTGCTGCAGCCGCGGATCGTGGTGCCGACGTGGCTGCTGCAGGCGCCGGAGCAGCAGCAGCGCGACGTGCTGGCGCACGAGAGCTCGCACCTGGGAGCGGGCGATCCGCGCCTCATCGCGCTGGCCGTGACGCTGCTCGCGATGATGCCGTGGAACCCGCTGCTGTGGTGGCAGTTCCGGCGCCTGCGCCGCGCCATCGAGGTGGACTGCGATACGCGCGTGTTGCGTGGCGGCCGTGACCTTGTCGAGTACTGCGAAACGCTGCTGCACGTGGGGCAGTGCAAGTCCTCCCGGATCGGCCTGGTACCTGCGATGTCCGAGTCCGGCTCCTTCCTGGAACAGAGGATCAAGCTCATGTTGACGAAACGGAACCCATGGGCCGGCGTGTCAGCGCTGGTGCTGGTATGTGCGTCACTGGGCATGACGGTTTTCGCGTCGCAGGTGACGCCACCCGGTGGCAAGGCGCCCGCCGCGGAGAATGTCGTCACGCTGACGCCCGCCGTGCTGGATCGTTACGTGGGCTTCTACAAGATCAGCCCGATTTCGAAGGTCGCAGTCACGCGGTCGGGTAACGGTCTCATCATCGCGATCAGCGCGCAAATGGCGGCACCCAAGCCGTTCTATGCGGTGCCGCTAGGTGCGGACCGGTTCGCTATCCAGGGACAACCTACGGTCGCGCACTTCGTCATGGATGCCAGCGGCCACGCCCAGCGCATGGTCGTCGACACGCACGGCAATACTGTGCTGGACACGCAGCGCATCGATACCGCCGAAGCCGGGCGGATCGACGCCACACTGGCCGAGCGCATCCGCGCCAAGCAGCCGTACCCGGGCAGCCTCAAGGCGCTGCAGCTCCTGCTGCGCGATCCCGATGACGGCGCCGGCATGAGCAAGGATCTGGCGGAGGTTCGCCGGAAACAGAAGGCCTCGCGCGAGCAATACCTCGCCCAGCTTGGTCTGGTGCAGTCGTACAGGTTCACCGGTATCAACAAGTATGGCGACGACGTGTACTCGGTGAAGCATGCCCACGGGACGGAAACCATCAGTCTCGTGGTTGACCCCGACGGCACGCTGGCGAGGGCATTCCGCCACCGCTGACCCCCTTTCACCGGTCGTAAGCCGGGCGCTCCCCAGCCCGGCATCTACCACCCACTGCCCGCTTCACCTCCGCGGCCGTCCTCGAACGGCCGTCAGGGCAGCGCTTTGCCCGGTCACTTCCCCCACAGCAGGAGCCACGCCATGGAAACCCGTACCGTTCTGCGTCGTGCCATCTCCGCCACAACAGTCAGCCTGGTCGCCACTGTCGCCTTCCCCTCACCGGCTTCGCCCGGCCACCTCACCGACGACGCATGGCTACGCCAAACCATCATGGCGCGCGAAGCCGCGCTGACCCGCGCCTACAACACCTGCAACTTGCATGCGCTGCGCGCCAGTCTGTTTGCCGGCACCTCCATCGAAACGCCCGACGGTCGTCGCGTGGACCCGGTGATCGAGGCGCGCGACCGCATCTGCGGCCATCTGCGTCGGCAAGTGATGCCCGGCAGCCTGACGGTGCGCGCGGTGGGCGACGACAGCGCCCTGGTTACCGGCACGCAGCGCTTTTGCGGCAAGGATGCGGGCTCCTGCGCAGTACAAGGCTCCAAGTTCGCCCAGCTGTGGACGCTGGATCGTGGCCACTGGCGGTTGGGCTGGATGCGCCGCTTCGTCGACTCGACAGGAATACCGAGGTAGCGGTACGACCTGGCAACTCCGCGCGCAGCGGACCCCAAAGATAAGCACGGCAAAGCAGCGCAAAAGACCAGGAGCGGCGCATGCGCACGATTCTTGGCGTGCTTGCCGGCTCTGACCGTGCGTGCGCGTCGACCGAACCGGATTTCTCTTCCTGTTTCCGGTCGTGTGCGCCGCGCACCCCAACGTCTGCGCCGGGGCACTCGTCGCCATACCGCGATTTGCAGGTGATCAGAGTCGGCCCGCCAATCCTGTCGCTCAGGTACTCCGCGCCCGCAGCTTTTTCAGGATTTCCTCGCGTGCCTCGCGCAGGATCGAGTCGCGGTCGAGGCTGGCCACGACGTCGGCGACGGCCCGCTTGGCGCCCGCCTCGCCCCAGGACTTGCCACCGACCAGGTAGCGCTCCGCGGCGCGGCCGATCAGCACGGTGGCGTACCAGCCCAGCGCACCCTGTGCCGCGGCGGTGACCACCACGGAGAGGCCGGCGCTGAGGCCTTTCAGCGCCGAGGCCACCAGTTGCATGCCCCAGATCGCGCCCATCAGTGCCGCCAGCTGCGCCGAGATCGCCGCCACCAGCCGGCCGGATTCGGCGCGGGTCAGCGGCAGGCCGTAGATGCGCGAGAGCTGCACCACCATCGCCGCGTCCAGCCCGGCAGCGGCGAGCAGGTCGGCCACGGGAATCGGGTTGAGCGCCACCGCGACGCCCTTGGCGATGCAGTACTGGCGGATCAGCTTCGCCGCCACCGCCTTGCGGGTTTCGGCGATGCGTGCGCTGACCTGGTCGGTGAGCCGGCCGGCGTAGAGGCCGGCGTTGATCGCCGACAGCGCCTTGCCTTCGCGCGTGGCGATTGCCAGCAGGCGTTCACGCAGCGCCGCGACATCCGCCGCGCGCGGTTGTTCGCGGGCGTGCTCGTGGCCGCGCGCATCGACTTCCACCACGCGTTGCGCAGCCGGGTGCGCGGCGACGGCCAGCACGTCCTCGGCGCGCACGAGACCGGCGGTGCGCTGGCGCAGATGGTCGAGCAGGCCGTCCCGTTCGTCGGCGCCGTAGCGATCGGCCTTGTTCAGCGCCAGCAGCAGCGGCCGCTGGGTGGCGGCCAGCGTCTTCAGCGCGTCGAGTTCCTCGCGGGTGAGGTCGCCGTCGCAGACGAAGATCACCAGGTCGCTGACCTCGGCGACGTCGAACGCCAGCTTCTCGCGCGCCTCGCCGTCGAGCTCGTTGATGCCGGGCGTGTCGATCAGCACCAGGCCATCGTGCTGCGCCTCGTCGAGCACGGCGTGCTCGGCATCCGTGGTGGTGCCGTGCAGGACGCCGACGCGGAACGCCTCGCGCCCGAGCAGGGCATTGCCCAGCGCCGACTTGCCGGCGGAAACGCGACCGAATACGGCCACGTGCAGCTCGCCGCGTTCGAGCCGGGCCAGCATGCTTTCGATGCGACGGAACTCGCCGGCCAGTTCGCTGCGCACCGAGGGCGGGATCGCCGGGTCGTCGAGCAGGCTGCGCAGGCTGTCGGCGACGCGGTCGGAGCCGGCGTCGGTACGCGCGACGGGCCGCGCGGCGTCGGGCCGGAGCCGGCTGCGCAGGCGCCGCCACCAGGACGCGTCGCTCATCGAGGGCCTACTTCGCCGCCAGCTGCAGGTGCGCGGTGATCTTCACCTCGGCGCCGATCACCGAGGTGTCGGCGTACTCGCCCGAGCCCACGCCGAAGTCCAGCCGCTGCACCGCGCCGCTCACGTCCAGCGTGGCGCCGCTCCCTTGCGGGGCGAAGCCCACCTGCAGGCTCACCGGCTTGCTCACGCCGCGCAGGGTGAGCGTGCCGTCGGCGATCACCTGGTTGCCGTTCTTGCGGAAGCCGGTGGTGACGAAATGGGCCTGCGGATACTTCGCCACGTCGAAGAAGGCCTCGCCGGGCAGCGCCGAGTCGCGATCGCTGTCGCCGGTTTCCACGCTGGCGAGCTGCACGGTCACGTCGAACTTCGACGCGGCGAGGTTGGCCGGGTCGTAGCTGATCGCGGCGTTCCACTGGCCGAAATGGCCCTGGAACGTCTCGCCCTGGAAGGTGCTGCTGAAGCCGAGCGTGCTGGTTCCCGGCTGCACGGTGTAGTCCGTTGCGGCGGCCAGGCCGGGCAAGGCGAGGGCAAGCAGCAGGATGGCGAGGCGTTTCATCGGCGGTCTCCTTCGGGCGGGTTCGTGCGCAGGCGGCCGAACGGGAGCATCCGGCGCAGCACGTTGTCGTTGTCGAACACATGATGTTTCAGCGCGCCGCCGACGTGGGCCAGCAACAGCAACACCAGGAACCAGAACAGGTATTCGTGCACGCCGTGGGCGAAGTGGCGCAACGCGTCGTTCTTCTCCGCCAGCGCCGGCAGGTTGAACTGCTTGAACCATTGCAGCGGCTTGCCGGTGACCGAGTTGAACCACCAGCCGCTGAGCGGTATCGCCAGGATCACCACGTACAGCACCGCATGCATCGCGTGCGCGGCCAGCGCCTGCCAGCGCGGCATCGGTTCGTCGGGCGGGCGACGGTCGAACGCGCGCCATACGATGCGCAACAGCACCAGCGCCAGCACGGTGAGCCCGATCGACTTGTGCAGCGCCAGCCAGTTGATCTTGCGCATCGGCGAGCCGGCCAGGTCCATCATCAGGCCGAAGATGCCGTTGCCGATGATCGCCAGCGCGATGATCCAGTGGAAGAACTTGCTGACCGCGCCCCATTGGCGATCGTTGTTGCGCAGGCTCATGGCTGCTCCTTGGTCGACCGGTGGTCGCGGGTGGCTTCCAGCTCCAGCCACACGCTGACATGGGCGCCGATGGAGTTGGGGTTGGCGGTGATGCCGAAATCGTTGCGGTCCAGGCTGGCCGTGGCCGAGAAGCCGGCCACCTCGTGCAGTTCGTAGATGGTCCGGGCGGCGCGGTTGAAGGTGAATGCCAGGTCGATCGGACGGGTGACGCCGCGCAAGGTCAGTTCGCCATGCAACACGCCATGGCGATCATCCTTGCGCGTGACGCCGGTGCTGCGGAAATGCGCGTAGCGCTGCCCGCTACAATCGAGCAGGGCCGGCTTGCATACGGCCTTGTTCCAGTCGGCGTCGCCCATGTCGAGGCTGGCCAGGTCGACGTCCAGTTCGGTCGCCGCCGCGCTCCAGTCATCCGGGTCGAAGCGCAACCAGCCGCGCGCGATGTGCAGCCGCCCGAACGGCCGCGAGTAGCCGTTGTGGCTGATGCTGAAGACGACCTGGCTGTGCACGGTGTCGTAGCGCCAGCCGGTTTCGTCGGCATGCGCCGCCAGCGGCAGCAGGATCGCCGCGAGACACCACGGCCAGCGGGTTGGGCGCAGTCGGGCCATGCGGCGAAGTCTGGCCGATCGGCGGCGCGGCTGCCAGCGCTGGCGGCTGAACGATGGGTTTCCGCGGGGGATCCAATGGGGGACGGTCGGCGGATGCGCGCCTCGGCCCCTGCTGTCCTTTTGGGCACAGGCTTTTTGAGCGCGGGGCTACTGCTCGCCGCTCTGCGGGGGCGCACCTTGTGCGCGATGCTGTTGCTCCTGGCGCATTCAAAGCGAAAAGCATCAGAGGCAAGAGCTTTCGTGCGCCGTTGGCGCCCGAGTTACTTTCTCTTTGCGTGGCCAAAGAGAAAGTAACCCAAGAGAAAGGCCACCCCGCTTCCGCGCCTTGCGGGCATCCTGCCCGCAAGGTTCGCGGCCGGGCAACGGGGTTTTTCGACAGCACATCCTGTGCTGGCGAAAAACTGGCCGGCATCCATGCCGGCCACCCTTAGGGCTTTCCTCCGCCCGCCCGCCGCTGCAGAGGGGACCCCGGGTAGAGCAGCGCGCATCCTGCGCGCACTCTTCAGAAGAGCCAGATCAAAAGCCCAAGCAAAGCCACAGCAAAGCGTCGCTTTGCTGTGGCTTTTCCGCTTCATCACCGAGTGCGGGCCAGGAAGGCCCGCTGCTCTACCGGGGTCCCTTGCGCGGCGGTGAGGCGGGGTCGACAGGCCGCGCAGCGGGCGAGTCCATGGATGGACTCGCCTTTTCGCGCGGGCAGGATGCCCGCTCGAAAAGCCCGGCCCCGACTCACGGACTTGCCGGGCAGGAGCCCGGCAAGCGCCAAGCGGGGTGCCCCTCTCTTTGGTTACTTTCTCTCGGGCAAGCGAGAGAAAGTGACTCGCCCTCCGAAGGAGGACGAAAGCTCTTGCTCCTGCTCACCACAACCGAAGGAGGCCTGCGACAGGGTGCGCTCTCGCAAGCGCATTGAAGGTGGCAACTCCCCGCTGCAGGAGAGCCCCGCGGCCGAGTCCCGCCAATCGTCAGAACGTGCGCTGCACCGAATACTCGGCCAGGGTCGCCAAGGCATCGCGGTGGGCCGATGCCGGCAGCGCGGTGAGCGCTTCGCTGGCGGCGTGGGCGTGCCGCAGGGCGCGGTCGCGGGTGCGTTCCAGTGCGCCGGAGTCGCGGATCGAGGCGATGATGCGGTCCAGCGAGTCGAGCCCGCCGTGTTCGATCGCGTGGCGCAGCGACTGCGCCTGTTCCGGGCTGGCCTTCTCCAGTGCGTAGATCAGCGGCAGGGTCGGCTTGCCCTCGGCGAGGTCGTCGCCGATGTTCTTGCCCAGCGTGCCGGCGTCGCTGGTGTAGTCGAGCAGGTCGTCGGCGATCTGGAACGCGTAGCCAAGCTCCATGCCGTAACGCCGCAAGGCGGCCACCTGGTCCTCCGGCAGGCCGCCGAGGATGCCGCCCAGTTCGGTGGCAGCGGCGAACAGCACCGCGGTCTTGCGTTCGATCACGGCGAGATACGCCGCTTCGTTGACGTCGGCGTTGCCGATGTTGAGCAGTTGCAGCACCTCGCCTTCGGCGATGGTGTTGGTGGTGTCGGCGAGGATGCGCATGATGCGCATGTCGTCCAGTTCCACCATCAGCTGGAACGAGCGCGAGTAGAGGAAGTCGCCGACCAGCACGCTGGCGGCGTTGCCCCACAGCGCGTTGGCGGTCTTGCGGCCGCGACGCAGGTCGGACTCGTCGACCACGTCGTCGTGCAGCAGGGTGGAGGTGTGGATGAACTCGATGATCGCGGCGAGCTTGATGTGGTGCTCGCCGCGGTAGCCGGCGGCGCCGGCGGCCAGCACGTGCAGCATCGGGCGCAGCCGCTTGCCGCCGCCGGCGATGATGTGGTCGGCGATCTGGTTGATCAGCACCACGTCGGAGGACAGCCGCCGGCGGATCAGCGCGTCGACGCGCTGCATGTCGGCGGCGGCGAGCTCGCGCACCGGGGCGAAGTCGGCGGGGCGGGTGGCGTCGGCAGGCATCGAATTCATGGGTGCATCGCAGCGGCGTGAGACGCGATTATAGAGTCTGCAGGAACTTGCGCCGCGACATGTCGCCACAGTTCCCGCGCGTGGCGCCCTCTATAATGCCGGGCATGTCTTTGGCGATGCCTGTCCCCCGGTGAGCAAACTTTCCAGCCTCGAACGACGCAGCGCGCTGACCCTGGCCTGCGTGATCAGCCTGCGCCTGTTCGGCCTGTTCCTGATCATGCCGGTGTTCTCGCTGTACGCGAAGGCGATGCCCGACGCCACCGGCCTGATGATCGGACTGGCGCTGGGCGTGTACGGCATCGGCCAGGTGCTGCTGCAGATTCCGCTGGGGCTGCTGTCGGATCGGATCGGGCGCAAGCCGGCAATCACCATCGGCCTGATCCTGTTCGCCCTCGGCGGGTTGATCGCGGCGATGTCGCACACGCTCGCCGGCATCGTGGTCGGTCGCGCGGTGCAGGGCATGGGCGCGGTGGCCGGTGCCGGCATCGCGCTGGCGGCGGATCTCACCGCCGAGGAAAACCGCGGCAAGGCGATGGGCATCATCGGCGTGTCGATCGGGCTGGCGTTCCTGCTGGCGCTGATCCTGGGGCCACCGCTGGAAGCGATCGCCGGGCTGCCCGGGCTGTTCGGCGCCACCTCGATCCTGGCGCTGATGTCGCTGGTGCTGCTGTGGCTGATCGTACCCACGCCGGTGCGCGCGCAGGCGCCGGCAGCGGCGGGGTTTGGCGCGGTGCTGGCAATGCTGCGCGACGGCCGCATGCTGGTGCTGAACGGTTCGGTGTTCTTCCTGCATGCGCTGCTCACCGCCAGCTTCGTCGGCCTGCCGCTGCTGCTGGCGAACACCTTGCACCTGCCGGTGAATCGACACTGGGAGCTGTACCTGCCGGTGATGACGGTGGCCGCGTTCGTGATGGGGGCAAGCCTGCATCACATGCGCGAGGTGGCGCAGAGCTTGCGCATCGTGACGGTGTGCGTGGTGGCGATCGGACTGGCGCTGCTCGGTTTCGCCCTGTCCGGCAGCCACCTGGCCGCGTTCGGCGTGGCTGCGGCGGTGTTCTTCTCCGCGTTCAACCTGCTGGAGGCGGCGCTGCCCAGCCTGGTCTCGCGGCTCGCGCCGGGGCATCTGCGCGGCGCGGCGATGGGCGCGTATTCGACCAGCCAGTTCATCGGCGCCTTCGTCGGTGGCGCGCTCGGCGGCATTGCGCTGGGCCGGCTCGGGCCGGACGGCGTGTTCGCCTGCGCCGCCGCGTTCACCGTGCTGTGGTTGCCGCTGGTGATCGTCGGCTCGCGCCGGATCGGCCGCCAGGCCACCGGCGAAGCCCAGCCGGCGTAGGGCAGGCACGCCCCGCCAGCTTCGTGATCCGACCAACGGTGGGCAGGGCCCGCCCGGCGCGATGGGCTCGCGCCGGGGTTTGCATTAGCCGATGGGCGGCCCAATGATGGGAGCTCGGCGGCTTCGCTGCATCGGGTACCGCTTCGATGGCTCACGAAATCCTCGCGCTGATGGCGCAGTACGGCGTGCTGCTGGTATTCCTCAACGTGCTGGTAACCCAGCTCGGCGCGCCGATTCCGGCGGTGCCCACGCTGGTGGTGGCCGGTTCGCTGGCGGCTGCCGGCGGGCCGTTGCTGCTGGCCGGCACGATGGCGGTGGTGGTGGGCGGTTGCCTGCTTGGCGACTCGGCGTGGTATGCCGCCGGGCGACGCTACGGCGCGCGGGTGATGCGCCTGTTGTGCCGCATCTCCCTGTCGCCCGATTCGTGCGTGCAACGCTCCGAGCTGCGTTTCCAGCGCTGGCGCGGGCAGGTGCTGCTGATCGCCAAGTTCGTGCCGGGCTTGTCGACCGTGGGCTCATCCCTGGTCGGCGCCATGGGGCTGCGCTGGCCGCTGTTCGTGCTGTTCGACGGACTGGGTTCGCTGATGTGGGCAGCGTTGTGGACAGGGCTTGGCTATGCCTTCGCCGCCCAGGTCGACAGGCTGCTGTCCGCCGTGGCCGACGCCGGAGCGCTGGCACTGCAGTGGCTGCTGGTGCTGTTGGCGCTGTACGTGCTGGCGCGCTGGGTGCAGCGCCGACGCCTGCTGCACGCGTTGCGGATGGCACGCATCACGGTCGACGAATTGCACCGGGCGATGAACGCCGAACGCGCCCCGGTGGTGGTCGACGTGCGCCCGGAGGCCTCGCGCCAGCTCGACACGCGCGTGGTGCCCGGCGCGCTGCTGGTCGACGCGCAGGGCATCGACCGCACCGTGCACGATATCCCGTTCGACCGCGAGCTGGTGCTCTACTGCAATTGCCCCAACGAGGTATCCGCCGCCCGCGTGGCCAAGGTGCTGATAGCGCAAGGCTACCGCCACGTGCGCCCGCTGCTGGGCGGGCTGGAGGCGTGGGATGCGGCCGGTTACGGGGTCGAACACGTGCCGGCCACGGGCGATGCGACCGGCCCGCGGTCTGCCGACGCACCGGCCTGAGACATCGTTGATGGCGGGCAGGCGCGCCGGCACGGAACCTACAGCTTTTCCGGTTTTCCGCTGCTGGACTGGGCCCTTCGCGCGGTTATGATAGCCAGCCTGATCCATCAACTCCGGCCGTAATCATCCCTTACGTACGGCCGGCTCAACGAGGACATTCCCATGGCACGCGGCGTCAACAAAGTCATCCTGGTCGGCAACCTCGGCGCAGACCCCGAAATGCGCCACACCGGCAGCGGCACCGCCATCTGCAGCTTCAACCTGGCCACCTCCGAGTCGTGGACCGACAAGCAGAGCGGCGAGAAGCAGGAGCGCACCGAGTGGCATCGCGTGAAGATCTTCGGCCGCCTGGCCGAGATCGCCGGCGAGTACCTGAAGAAGGGCCGCCAGGTCTATATCGAAGGCTCGCTGCGCACCGACAAGTACACCGACAAGCAAGGCATCGAACGCTACTCGACCGACATCATCGCCAACGAAATGCAGATGCTCGGCGGTCCCGGCGAAGGCGGTGCGGGCGGTGGCGGCTACCAGCGCGAGCGCCCGCAGGGCGGCCCGCGACAGGGCGGCGGCAGCTACGGCGGCCAGTCCCGCGGCAACGACGACCGCGGCTCCTCGCGCCCATCCTCGCCGGCCCCGGCCGACAACGGCTTCACGGACGACGAGATTCCGTTCTAGCGAACCCCCGCCGACGGCGGTGGTGTCTGCGACAGCCCGCCCTTCGGCGGGCTGTCGTCGTCAGGGCGCGTCTTTTTCTTCGCTGCGCAGCCGCGCGATGGCTGAGGCGGCATTCACCTGCAGCGTGCCGTCGGAAACCCGGCTGCTCTGCAGCAGCAGGTCATGCACCGAGCGTGCGTCCAGTCCGGGTGCGATCGACAGCAGCAAGGCGGCGATACCGCTCACGTGCGCGGCGGCCATGGACGATCCGGAGGTGAAGTCGTAGCCGCCGTCCGGTTGAGTGGTGAGGATGTCGTTGCCCGGGGCGCTCAGCACGCCCGGTGGCGCCCGCGACGTGTTGCTGGTGCGCACGACGATGACGCCCGGCGCACTGTCGGGAAAGCCGCCGACGTTGCCGTCCGGCGGCATCGCCGCGACCACGATGCGGCCCTGCTCCAGCAGCCGGGCAAGCAGTTCGTTGAGCAGCGGGTCGGCCGGGCCGCCCAGGCTCAGGTTGATGATGCGCGTATCGGTGTCGATGATCGCGGCCAGCGCCTTGGCCAGGGTGAAGGTGTTGCAGCGGGCGCCGGCACGGGACGCCGGCGGATACCAGCAAGCCTTGTACACGCTGAGAAAGGCCTTGGGCGCGATCCCCACGATGCCCTGCCGGTTGTTGGCGTCGGCGGCGATGATGCCGGCCACTTCGGTGCCGTGGTTGTCGCGGTCGAATGCCGTGCGGTTCGCGTCGACCAGGTTGCGCGTGTCGCGGATGCGTCCGTGCAGGTCGGGATGCGCCAGGTCGGCGCCCGTGTCGACGATCGCGACCTCGACCCCGGCGCCCTGGCTGAGGTTGTGGGCGAGTGCGGCATCGGTTTCGACGAAGCCGCGCTGCAGGCCGGCGTAGGGGTCGTTGTAGCGCGGCGCGTCCCGCGGCGCCGGGTCGGCGTAAACGGAGTAGTCCTGCAGCGGCTCGACCAGTCGCACCCGGGCGTCGGCGGCCAGGGCCTTGAGCATGACGTCGCGGGGCATGCCGGGCGGCGGCGTCAGCACGATGCAGTACAGGTCCAGCGCCTTGACCGGCCAGCCGGCCACCTCCTGCCATCGGTAGGATTTCTTCAGCGCGGCGAGCGTCGATGCCGCCCGCTGGCCGATCCCGTAATTTCCCGACGAGACATAACCCAGCACGCTGGAACCGGCATGCGTGGCAGGGGGCACCAGCGGGTTGGCAACGGCCAGCACGATGTCGCGCCGGCTGTCCATGGAAGACACGCCGGCGACGGCGGGGCTTTCGGCGCGAAGCGGGTGGTCGCCGGCTGGCGCAGGCCGCAAGTGCGCGCAGGCACTCAGCGCCATCGCGGCGGCGAGGGCGAGAAGGCCGACCTTCATGGCGTGCTGGTGACGGGCTCGGCCAGGCGGATGCCGTGGGCGGCGCGCAGTTGCTGCAGCACGTGTGGCCCGGTCGAGGTGGAGTCCCGCGGTACGACCGTGTAGGCACCGACGTCGTTGGGGCCACCCACCACTTGCAAGCCGAGGCCATGCAGCAGTGCGTCCCAGTCGGCCAGTTTCATGCTGGCGTCCGGCACGACGCGGATCGAACCCGTGGCGGCGGGTCGGGTTGCCTCGCTGAGGGTGCGATAACGCGGAAGGCTGCCTTCCGACCACAACTTCATGCCCAGCACGCCGATGCCGAGTGCCTGGATCAGCACCGCGGCAACCAGCGCGCGAGTCAGCCAGCCCGCGCGCCACCGGCCGGGGGTTTCCCGCGGCGCCGGCGCATCGAGGCGGCCCAGCAAGTGCTTCAGCCCCACGTTGGCGTCGAGGGGAATATCGGAGGGCAGCGACATCGCCAGCTGCAGGCGGCTCTGCCGCGCAAACTCGGCGCGGCACTCCTCGCAGTGCACGAGGTGGCTCATCAGCGCCTGGCCCTGCTCGCGCGGGGCACTGCCCTGCAGCACCCAGGGCATGGCTTCCCAGGCGCTGGCGCAGTCGCGATCGGAATTCGTCTGGAACGTCATGGCGCGTTCTCCTCGCGCATCGGCGAGTTTCCAGCCAGGGAGGGAAGGACGTTGCGCAGCTTCACGCGGGCGTGGAACAGTCGCGCCTTCACCGTGCCGACCGGGCATTGCATGATGGCGGCGACGTCATCCAGCGAGTGTCCCACGCCGTAGACCAGCTCGACCACGACCCGCTGATCCGCCGACAGGTGGACCAGTCCCTTGCCCAGCCAGTCGCGCAATTCGCGGTCCTCATCCGGGTTGTGGGCGGGAACGCGGTTTTCCGGCAGGGCATCCTCGGCGACGGGTTCGTCGCCATGCTGGCGCAGCGCCTTCAGCCCGCAGCGGTAGGCGATGCCCATGATCCAGGTGGAAACGCGCGAATCGCCGTGGAAGTTGCCCGCTTTCTGCCAGGCGATCCAGAAGCAGTCGTTGATGACCTCTTCGATGATGTCGGGACGCCGGGTCAGGCGGGACAGGAAGCGGCACAACCTGCCGTGGTAGCCGCGGTACAGCACCGCCAGCGCGGCACGGTCGCCCGTCGACATCCGCTGGAGCAGCATGCGGTCGGTGGCATCAGCGTCGGTATCAGCGTCGTTCATGGCTTCGCCGGAGGTGGTCGGAACGCGGTCGGTCAGTGCATGCGTGCCGTTTCGGGCGCAAAAGGTTGCCGGTGCATCAGAACGATCGCGAGATCGTGGCCATCCAGGGTTGCGCTTTCGCGTATCCGGTCGATCGCCACGATCCCAGGTCGGTCACGACGCGGTCGAGTTCCAGTCGCCATGGCCCGCGGGCCCACATCAGGCCGACCTGGCCATAGCGGTAGAAGCCGTCGCGATCGTAGCTCCGGTAATGCCCATGCCGGCGGTAGCGTGCCGGCGGCAAGTGGGCCACGCCGGCGCCGGCGGAAAGGAAGGCATGCTCCGTCAACGGCCAATGGAAGTCGAGGTCGGCGGCGGCACGCGTCCGCCGGTCGCCGGAACCGACGATGCGGCTGGCCGACAGGCCAAGCGCCAGGGTGTCACGATACAGCCAGTGGACCCCGACCTCGCCGCGGTCATGCACGGCGGCGCCGACACCTCCGGCGTAGTGGTAGTAGAGCAGGCCGGCCTGCATCTGCCAGTCGGTTGACAGTGACCAGTGGCGCGCCCCCTGCAGCAGGGTCTGGGCGATGCGCCCCGGCGCACGGACTTCGGCACTTCCTGACAGCCCCACCGACCAGCCGGTCGACGAGGTCCACGAGGCGGCCGCCTGGACGACGGGCGTGGCCGGCGTGATCGCCAGCCCGCGGTCGACCAGCTGCGAGCTGAGCGCGACCGTGCCGGTGGTTCCCTGCGCCGACTGGGCGTGCAGCAGCACGGGATGGCAGACGGCCATCGCCAGCGCAAGCCAGGCCAGCCCGGTGGGGACGAGGCACCCGCCGCGGCGGCCGAAAACCGGGCGACCGCACCCGCTGCGGTATCGGTGCGGCACGATGCCTGCGTGCCGTGGGCGACCGGCGGCCATGGGATCTATCGGGTATCCGGCCGCATGACTGCCGTGCGGTGGACGCACACGGCGATGACGCGCAGCGTCGGAAAACCGGGCCGGGAGGCCAGCGGGCCGCATCGTTTCATTGTTCGACTGACCGGGCATGGCTGCCTTGCATGGCCTGCTCGCGCCACCAAAGGCGCGCGCCCGTTATAGCCGATCCGTGCGATGAAGAGGCGGCTCGTCGGCAGCGCCGGCCCGAAGGCACGCCCGCCCGGCGGCGCGTGCCCCGCGTACCCACGTCCGTGCGCGACTTCAGAATGCCGCGCTCGCCGAAATCGTGAATGCACCGAGGTCTCTTGCATCGGTCGTCGGTGCCCCGGGCGGCGCGCCGAAGACGTTGGTGCGGGCGCCGTTGAACCGGTCGAAACGGAACCAGGTGGCGTAGATCCTGAAGTTGGCCAGGGAACTGAAGGACTCCTTGCCGAACGGCACCCAGAACACGCTGACCAGGTTGCTGGTGCTGTCGGGGTTGCCATAGGGCACATAGCGGGCGGGGTCGCGCGATCCGGTGCTCACCATGTGTGACACGGCGATGCCGTAGCTCTGCCTGAACGTGTAGATCGCGGTCGCGATCTGGTCGCGGGCGGAACCCTGCGGCAAGGCGAGCAGACCCGGCACGACGGGACTGGGCGGCGTACTGCCGTAATCGCGTTTCTCGAAGATGTTCACGTAGCTGAGTTGCAGGATGTTCTGCCGGTCGCCAAGGTACTGGTAGCTCAGGTCGTAGCCCAGGTCGGTCACGTCGTCGGAAGGCCCTTGGCGGGGCCGCTGGCGTCGGGTCGACAGGCCCACCACGCCGGCCGAGACGAACTGGGTCTTGAACTCCTTCATGTAGGCGAAGCGGAAGTATCCCGTGTCGCTCAACGTGCCCGGGTCGCCGCCGGTCGAATAGCCCAGCCGATCCTGCACCGAGGGCTGCATCGAGTTGTACGTGCCGAGCTCGCCGTACCAGTTCGAGTCGAACAGCGCGTAGACCGTGGCGCCGATGACGCGGTTGGCCGGTGTCGCGGGGCTGGACAGGTTGAGCAGGGTGCCGGTGACTCCCGGCGGACCCAGGTTCGATGCCGCGGGAAGGACGGCCAGCGGGTCGTTGAAGCCGGGACTGTTGTTGACGCTCACGCCGAGGGTCAGTCCCTTGTCCATGAACTTGAGCGTCCTGGCGACGAAGCGCAGGTCGAGGTTGCGCAGCCGGGTGTTGTACTTGCCGCCGCCGACGTTGTCCGCCTCGATCTTGACGAAGCCGCCCACGTGGTCGGTGAGGCGCCCGGCCAGGTAGATGTCCGCCTCGCTCAGCCGGGTCTGGCTGTCGCCGCGCAGCGGATTGGTGTGCGCCACCGTGACTTGCGCGGCCAGCGGCAGGGCACCGCTGATGTTCGCCTCGGTGTAGCCGCCGAGCTTGAAGCGCATGCCGACCGGCGTCAGTGCCGGTCCGTTGTCGCCGCCGCCGTAGGCACTGGAGTGGCAGACCGCACAGACGTAACCGGTCTGCCGCGCAAACGCGGGAACGGCCTGGGCGGTGCTGCTGGCGAGCATCAGCAGCAACGCCAGGCCGTGCCACAGATACCGGGTTCCGGATCGGCGAATCGCAGGTCGGCGCGGGAAAGGCAGCATGGGGTTTCCTTCGTCTTGAACGGATGCGGCAGCCATGAGCGGCCATGAGCCCGTCGACGATGCCGCACGGCCGTGCCGGTACATCGCCGCAAGATGCGGGTAAGTGCCGGACGGATCGCGAAAGGTTGTGTCGGCCCTTCGCGCGGTTCGACGCAACCTTCGGCCGAACAGACGGCACTCAGCCATGTCAGTCGTCATCCCATGATTTGCAGCCGGATCCGACCCATGGAAATCCAACGCATCCCGTTGCTCAAGCATGGCGACCACCGCGGCATGCTCGTCGCGCTGGAACAGGACGGCAACGTGCCTTTCGCGATCCGGCGCGTGTACTACATCTTCGCGACGAAGAACGGCGTGCATCGCGGTCGGCATGCGCACCGCCATCTCACCCAGCTGGCGGTGGCGGTGCGCGGTTCGGTGACCTTTCTGCTGGATGACGGCAGCGGCGCGGTCGAGGTCGTGCTCGACGATCCTGCCCAGGGCCTGCTGCTCGGCAACATGGTGTGGCGCGAGCTTTACGATTTCAGCGACGACTGCGTGCTGATGGTGCTGGCCGATCGCCCGTTCGATCCGGACGACTACATCACCGACTACGCCGACTTCATGCGTGAGGTCGGCAGCATGCAACTGGCGGACATGACGGCATGCCAAGGCCGCTAGTCCTGGTCGGTGCCGGCGAGTTCGCGCAGATCGCCTGCGAATATTTCGAGCACGACAGCGACCGCGACGTGGTGGCCTTCAGCGTCGAGCGCGACTACCTGGTGCAGCCGACACTGGCAGGACGTCCCGTGGTGGCTTTCGAAACCCTCGAGGCGGATTACCCGCCGGCCGACGTGGAGGTGTTCGTCGCCGTGCCGTCCAGCCAGCTCAACCGCCTGCGCACGCGCCTCTACCGGGAAACGAAACGCCGCGGCTACCGGCTTGCCACCTATGTCAGCACGCGCGCCTTCGTGTGGCGCAATGCCGAAGTGGGGGAGAACAGCTTCATCTTCGAGGGCAACGTGATCCAGCCGTTCGTGCGCATCGGCAACAACTGCATCCTGTGGAGCGGCAACCACGTGGGGCATCGCACGGTGCTGCACGACAACGTGTTCGTCGCCTCGCACGCGGTCATTTCAGGCTACTGCGAGATCGGCGCGAACAGCTTCGTCGGCGTGAACACCACTTTCAACGACCACGTGAAGGTGGCGCCAGACAACGTGATCGGCGCCGGCGCGCTGGTGACGCGCGATACCGAGCCGGGCCGGATCTACGTCGGCTCGCCGGCGCGCGCGGTGCCGGACAAGTCCAGCTTCGACGTGAAGCTCTGAGTGCGCATGGCCGAGTGGAGCAAAAAGGGGTTGGTGTTCGAAACCGCGCGGCATGGCGTGGGCGGCTGGATGCGCCACTCGGCGCTCACGCCCACGCCGCATCGCCTCGACGATGAGTGCATCCGCGTCTACGCCGGCTTTCGCGATGGCCAGGGCGTCAGCCGCATCGGCTATGTCGACGTGCGCGCGGACGACCCGGCGACGATCGTGCGGGTCAGCGCCGAGCCGGTGCTCGACGTCGGCCGGGGCGGCTGTTTCGACGACAACGGCATGATCCTCGGCGACGTGGTCGACGGGCCGGGCGGCCTGCACCTGTTCTATGTCGGCTTCCAGCAGGTGGCCAGGGCCAAGTTCCTCGCCTTCACCGGCCTGGCGCTGTCCACCGACGGCGGCGAACATTTTCGGCGCGTGCAGGAGACGCCGATCCTCGATCGCGCGCCCGGCCGCAGCACCATCGGTGCGGTGCATTCGGCACTTCACGAGGATGGCCGCTGGCGGCTGTGGTACGCCGTCGGCGACGACTGGGAAACCATCGGCGGCCAGCCGTTTCCGCGTTACCACATCCGCTATGCGGAGACTGGCGACCTGCGCGCCATGCCGCGCGAAGACCGGGTCTGTCTGCTGCCCCGTGGCAGCGAATACCGCATCGGACGGCCGCGCGTCTACCGCTTCGACGGCAAGTACGTCATGTACTTCACCCGCGGCAACGTCACCGGCGAATACTTTCCCGGCGTGGCCTGCAGCGACGACGGCATCCACTGGGCACGCCGCGACGAGGCGCTGGGCCTGACGCTGTCGGCCAGCGGCTGGGATGCGCGGACCCTGTGCTACCCCGCGCTGATCCGCCAGCGCGACAAGCTGCTGATGTTCTACAACGGCAACGACATGGGCGTGGACGGATTCGGTGTGGCCGAAGCCCCCGTGTCGCAGCTCGATGGTGGCGCCGATGCTCGCGGTTAGGCCCTATGTGGCGGCCGACGCCTCGGCCTGGGATGCGCTGGTCGGGCGCTCGCGCAACGGCAACCTGCTGCACCGGCGCGGTTACATGGATTACCACGCCGAGCGCTTCGTCGACGCCTCGCTGATGGTCGAGCGCCACGGCGAGGTGGTGGCAGTGTTTCCCGCAAGCAGGCTGGATGGCGTGGTGACCAGTCATGGCGGACTCACCTATGCCGGCCTGATCAGCAGCCATGCCATGCGCGCCGAATCGACGCTTGCCGTGTTCGAGCAGATGGCCGGCAGGTATCGCGCGCAGGGCGTGCAGCGCCTCGTCTACAAGGCGGTGCCGCATGTGTTCCACGCCTGTCCGGCGGAGGAGGATCTGTACGCCCTGCAGCGCATGGGCGCGCGTGTGGTGCGCCGCGACCTGTCGTCCGTCATCGCGCTGCAGGAGCCGTTCCGTTTCACCGAGCCGCGCCGGCGAGCGGTCAGGAAGGCTGGGCGGGCTGGCATCGACCTGCACGTCGGCGCCGATCCGGCGGCGTTCCACGCGCTGTTGTCCGACGTGCTGCGCAAGCACCACGCCATGCCGACCCACAGCCTGCCGGAACTGCGCCTGCTGCAGGCGCGTTTCCCCGACCAGATCGTGCTGCACGAGGCACGCAAGGAAGGCGTGCTGCTGGCCGGTGCCCTCGTCTACGATTTCGGCCGCGTGGTGCACACCCAGTACCTGGCCGCCTCCGAGCAGGGGCGCCAGCTCGATGCGCTCAGCTTCCTGCTCGCCGGGCTGATCGGCAGCACCTATGCGGACCGGCGCTATTTCTCCTTCGGCGTATCCACCGAGCAGGCCGGGGCGGTGCTCAACAGCGGGCTCGTTGCGCAGAAGGAATACTTCGGCGCGCGCGGCATCGTGCACGATTGCTACGAGTGGCCGCTGTGACGGGCCCCGTCGCGATCAAGAGCGCACTGGCGGACGCCGCCCCGGGCGACGTCTCGTTCCTGAACCTCAGGGAGGTCAATGCGCGCTGCGCCGACGAGCTGAAAGCCGCAGCGGCGCGCGTGATCGATTCGGGCTGGTACGTGCTGGGCGACGAGCTGGCCGCCTTCGAGCGGGAGTTCGCCGACTGGTGCGGCGCGCGCCATGCCGTGGGCACGGGCAACGGGCTGGATGCGCTGTCGCTGATCCTGCGCGGCTACCGGGAGCTCGGCATCCTCGCCGAGGGCGACGAGGTCATCGTGCCCGGCAACACCTTCATCGCCAGCTTCCTGGCGATCAGCGAGAACCGGCTGGTGCCGGTGCCGGTGGAACCCGACGCGGCGACGTTCAATCTCGATCCGGCCCGCGTGGCGGCGGCGATCGGACCGCGCACGCGCGCGATCATGGCGGTGCACCTGTATGGCCAGCTGGCCGACATGCCGGCGCTGCAGGAGCTGGCCCGGCAGCACGGCTTGCTGTTGATCGAGGACGCCGCGCAGGCGCATGGCGCGATGCGCGACGGGCGCAGGGCCGGTGCGTTCGGCGATGCGGCGGCCTTCAGTTTCTTCCCGGCCAAGAACCTCGGCGCGCTGGGCGATGGCGGCGCGGTGGTGACCGGCGACGACGCGCTGGCGCAGCGCATCGCGGCACTGCGCAACTACGGCTCCGACGTGAA